>JBEAPG010000225.1:0-4235 GCA_041164545.1 Bacteroidota bacterium | reverse complement strand
CAAATTGATTCTTCTCTGCCATTGCTTTCAATATTTAATTATACATTTAACATTAAACATTTGACATTCGGTTTATGCTTTCGTCACAAGCGTCCCCACCGTAATCTCATCCTCCATATCCCATTTAAACTGTCCATCTGCAATTAAGTGAGTTAGAAAAGTATCAATATTTCTGCTTAGAAGTTCGCTGGCATTTGTGGGTATTTGTGCTGGGAAATTGCTCACTCCTACTATTTTTACTCCATTATGCGTTACCGTTTCATCTGCTTTACTAAGAGCGGTATTGCCTCCTTTGGCTACGGCCATATCTACAATTACAGCTCCGTTTTTCATCATTTCAATTTGTTCCTTGCTTATTAAAACCGGAGATTTAGCACCTTGCACCAGCGCGGTAGTTATAACCAAATCTGCTTGAGAAAGCGACTTGTTCACTACTTCTTTTTGCTTAGCTAGATATTCTGCAGAAACTTCTTTGGCATAACCGCCTTCTACTTTCACTCCCTCTCCTTCAACAGATAAAAACTTAGCACCCAGTGATTCGGTTTGTTCTTTGCATTCTGGGCGTACATCCGTTGCTTCTACTAATGCGCCCAATCGTTTTGCAGTTGCAATTGCTTGCAAACCAGCTACTCCAACTCCAAAAATAAGCACTTTTGCAGGTGTAATAGTACCTGCCGCAGTAGTAAGCATAGGGAAAATCTTGCCTAGATTATCTGCTCCGCATATCACTGATTTATAACCAGATAAGTTACTTTGAGAACTCAAAACATCCATACTTTGTGCACGACTAATCCGTGGCATAGCATCTAAACTCAAACCTTTTACACCTTTTGACTTAAGCGCATTAATCAATTCTGGATTGAGCAAATGAAATAACTGAGAAATCCAAACTTGTCCTTCTTTCAATGCAGCTATTTCTGAATCAGTTGGCGGATTAATTTTTACGATAACATCTGCTCCTAATATTGCCTCAGCGGCCGAATTAGCTATCGCTGCTCCTGCTTTGGTATAATCTTCATCGGTAAAAGCGGCGGTTGCGCCTGCATTGATTTCTATGGTTACTTCAAAACCTAAGCTTTTTAATTTAGCAATTGACTTAGGAACTATGGCTACTCTGGTTTCGCCTTTATCGGTTTCTTTAAGAACTGAAAGTTTCAAAACGTTTAAATTTTGGGGTAAAGTTAGAACAAATTGTAAACTACAAATTATTCAATAAGTATTTTCTGTTGGTATACATTTCCACCTCCGTCAATAAGCTTTACATAATAAAAACCACCCTCAACATAATCGACTGAATACAAGTCACTTCTAATCAATTTGAAGGGAACTTCTTGTCCAAGTAAATTATAAACAGAGGCTAATTTATAACCATTACGGATGATGAACATTCCAAAACTGGAACAACGAAATCTAAAAAAAAGTAATCACTTTATGTCAAAATAGTAATAGAAAGAGAAAATCTATACAATTGGCAAGTAATGCTTATTCTTGACCACTAGATTTGGCTAATTGAATACGCATTTTAAAACTTAAAGTAAGGTTATAAAGTTAATTCTATGAGAATGCAGCAAAAAAGAGCCGCTCAGTGAGCGGCTCTTTTCTGTTGTATTTATATCAAGTCAATTAATCAATAACAATTAACTGAATAACTTTATTCCTGAAAACTTACTTTACTTCCTCAAAGTCAACGTCTTCGACGTCCTTTGCTTCCGCACCATTGGCATTGGAACCTACATCAGCCGTTGGGCCTTCTGCACCACCTTCTGCACCAGAAGCTTGTTGCGCGTTGTAAATGTCTTGACTTGCAGCTTCCCACGCTTTGTTTAGCGCTTCCATATGCATATCAATACCTGCAACGTCTTGTGCAGCGTGTGCTTTTTTCAACTCTTCTTTTGCACTTTCTATAGCCGTTTTTTTGTCCGCTGGAATTTTATCTCCATACTCGCTAAGTTGCTTTTCGGTAGTGAAAACAAGGTTGTCAGCAGAATTTAGTTTGTCTATTTTTTCTTTTGCTGCTTTGTCTGCATCAGCATTTGCTTCCGCTTCTTTGCGCATTTTTTCTATCTCCTGCTCGCTTAGTCCAGAACTAGCTTCTATTCTGATGTTTTGCTCTTTTCCTGTTCCTTTATCTTTCGCACTTACATTCAAAATACCATTTGCATCTATGTCAAAAGTTACTTCGATTTGTGGTACACCTCTTGGTGCCGGCGGCACACCGTCTAAGTGAAACTTACCGATAGTTCTGTTGTCTTTTGCCATACTTCGCTCACCTTGCAGTACGTGTATTTCTACACTTGGCTGATTATCTGCAGCTGTAGAGAATACTTGCGACTTTTTAGATGGAATAGTTGTATTTGACTCAATAAGAGTAGTAAACACTCCTCCTAGGGTTTCTATACCAAGAGAAAGTGGTGTAACGTCAAGCAACAATACATCTTTTACTTCTCCTGTTAAAACTCCACCTTGAATAGCAGCTCCAATAGCAACCACCTCATCCGGATTTACACCTTTGCTTGGTGTTTTACCAAAGAATTTTTCTACTTCTTCTTGTATTCTTGGAATACGAGTACTACCTCCTACCAAAATTACTTCGTCGATATCACTAGCTGTGTAACCTGCATCTTTTAATGCTTGTTTACAAGGCTCCATACTTCTTTTTATCAAGTCATCAGCCAATTGCTCAAATTTTGCTCTGCTCAATGTGCGAACTAAGTGTTTAGGTCCACTATCTGTAGCAGTGATGTATGGCAAGTTAATTTCGGTTTGTGTAGAGCTCGAAAGTTCAATTTTAGCTTTTTCTGCAGCTTCTTTAAGTCTTTGCAACGCCATAGGATCTTTTCTTAAATCCATATTTTCGTCTGCTTTAAACTCATCTGCCAACCAATTGATAATTACACGGTCAAAGTCATCACCTCCTAAGTGAGTATCACCATTGGTAGATTTTACTTCGAATACGCCGTCTCCTAATTCCAGGATTGAAATATCAAATGTTCCTCCACCTAAATCGTATACCGCTATTTTTTGATCTACATCTTTTTTGTCAAGACCATAAGCTAGAGCTGCTGCAGTAGGCTCATTTACAACACGCTCTACTTTTAAACCAGCAATTTCTCCCGCTTCTTTTGTCGCTTGTCTTTGGCTGTCATTAAAGTAGGCAGGTACTGTAATTACCGCTCTGTCTACTGTAGTACCTAAATAATCTTCTGCTGTTTTTTTCATTTTTTGAAGAATGATTGCAGAAATTTCTTGTGGTGTATATTGTCTGTCTCCAATTACAATTCGTGGGGTGTCATTATCACCTTTTACCACTTTGTATGACATATGTTCTACTTCGTTTACCACTTCGCTATAACGCGAACCCATAAAACGTTTTACAGAACTAATCGTATTCTGTGGGTTAGTTATAGCTTGTCTTTTTGCAGGATCACCTACTTTTCTCTCTCCATTTCCATTGTCCATAAATGCCACAATAGATGGAGTAGTTCTTCTTCCTTCGCTGTTTGGAATTACAACTGGCTCGTTACCTTCCATTACGGCTACACAAGAGTTTGTAGTTCCTAAGTCAATTCCTATTACTTTACTCATTTTTTAATATTCTGATTTATTTGCTGCTAAAGGAACAACATCAATGCCAGCCTAAAAAATTGCGGAAATGTCAGAAATTGCCATATTTTTTATGACAAAACGACACTAATACTTTACAAAACCTAAATCGTTGGTTAATTCTGACACATTTAATTGTTCTCGCGTGATTGGGCTAAAATTCCGGTTGTAGAATTGATTGATATACCGAGATGAGAACAAGCCATAACCATTGGTAATATTGGTATATTCAGGTTTTTTCTGCACTATGCCAATAGAAGGTCTATTCACATTTATATAAGTGTAAAAGTCATCTGCAATGCCGTATAAAAAGAGGTCGTAGTCTACTAATCTTCTGTAAATATTCGGATTTGCCTCCAGGTTTGCATCTAGCAAATTGAAAAAGTTAGCAGAAGGAACTCCGTAACTTACCTTAGCTAATTCATCAAAAGAGCGTGTTTCCTTATTGCTTAGCATTTTCCATTGAAATGTTTTCATTGTCCGTTTAGACGTATCCGATTTATCAATCTCCTCAATACGAATATCCATTGTCATGTCATAACTCTTGGCGGCTATACCTTCTTTATATATAGCAATGACAGAGTGTCTATCTTGAGTAAGAATTAATAATTCATCAATAAAATTAATTGGAG
>JBEAPG010000224.1:0-4250 GCA_041164545.1 Bacteroidota bacterium | reverse complement strand
CAATGATATGATCACTGTATATCCAAACCCTAACGCAGGTTCATTTAACTTAACTATAGACAATGCTAAGGCAGATGTAGTAATAAAAGTAGGTGATATATTAGGTAACGAAATACCAGCAACAGTTGTAAACAATTTGAACGGCAAATACAGTGTAGACCTATCAGCAGTAGCTAATGGAGTATACTTTGTACAAGTGAAAAACGGCAACTACTACGCAACTAAGCGTATTACAGTTTCTAAATAATACGAAACAAACAAAATTAGATTGATAAATGAAGCCCCTTGCCAAACGGCAAGGGGCTTCTTATTTTGTATCGTCCAAGATTATTCTTTAGCATTTCGGGATGAAGTTGAATTAGCCAATAAAATTAAGGGCTTTAGTATGAAGCCTAACAGACACAGCATACATCTTGAAGTGCTTTATTATGAAGGGAAAGTCAGAAGGAATAGATAGTCTAACGAACTTTGTGGGTTGTTTTTAATAGAAGGAAACGCTGTAAATGGGTTTGCTCTTAATACAATGACCTCCCAATCTACAATGGGATTGGAGTGCATTAAATAAATGAGAATGTATAAAGGAAATAATTTACTAGCGCATGGCTATTCGAGAAATGGCTTGTACAAACCCTATTTTCTTTCGCTTACTAAGACTTAAAACCACATTATTTTCCAGAACTACCTCGAAAGTAAGTAGGCTATAAGACTTAACCTTTCGTAGATTTACCAAGGTAGAATGGTGTATTCTATGAAATCCAGCATTTTCCAATAAGGTTTCATAATGACCTATAGATTTCATACTTTCTTTTTGCGTACCATTTGCAAAATGTACCATAGTAGTGGGTCCAGATGCGGTGATATACGAAACACCTTCTAAGTCATAGACGGAATACGAATCTTTTCCAGAAATGGTAATCTTTAATTCTTCAGCACTATTTGCTTTTCTAACAGCAGGGTTAGAATCTAGTCTTTTGGATATTACATTAAAAACATCTATTAGCTTTAAATGGCTAACTGGCTTTAGCACATAGTCAAAAGCTCTGTATTTGATAGCGTCTAACGCAAATTCTTGATGAGCGGTTATAAAAACAATATTGTATCGCTCGTAGTTTAGCGTGTCGAGAAAGTCAAATCCTGTCCCTTCTGGCATACTCACATCAATCAAAATGACATCAATGTCATGTTTTAAAAGAATGCTTTGAGCAGATGAGAAGTCTTCTGCAAGATATACATGAGCTACAATAGGTATATATTCAGCAATCAGTTTTTTAAGGACTTGTCTACTGCTATTCTCATCGTCAAGTATAAGTACATTCATACTATTTCAGTTTTGTTGGTTTTGGTTATGGATGAAACGAAAATAAGTGGAAAATTATTGCAAAAAAGAAGAAAATCTTATTCAAGATTCGGCATTTTTATTATCAGCTCCACAAGCGTTCCTTGTTCATTTATATCAGTATCTTTTTTGTTAATAATCGTGAGAAATGATTCTATTTTTCTTAGTCGCTTTTTAATTTCAATTCTTTCATTGAGGTTGTTCAAAGCTACAGACCCTTCTCTGACCTTAGCTGGGTCATAACCTACACCGTTATCATCCACTAGTATTTTTACTCCGTCTGATAATTGAAGGAATGACACTTTAAGCATTCTATTTTTATTGCTAACATCTTTTATTAAACCGTGCCATATGGCATTTTCCACTAGCGGCTGTACAAAAAAGTAGGGTATTTTGTAATTCATATTGAGGTTAGGATCGACCACAATTGAAAACTGAAACTTGTTATCGTAACGGACTTGTTCTAGCTCACAATACTCGGTGATTAAATCTATTTCTCCTGCTATATCAATATACCGTGTT
Organism: Bacteroidota bacterium; assembly: GCA_041164545.1. Taxonomy (GTDB): domain Bacteria; phylum Bacteroidota; class Bacteroidia; order NS11-12g; family UBA9320; genus UBA9320. The sequence continues at coordinate 2,392 of JBEAPG010000224.1, read as the reverse complement.
TTGGTGCTTTCTAGCACCTCCCTGATGATGTGACTTAGTTTAGTAATTATGTTATTCGCCTCTGATATTTTATTGCTAAACATATTGGATTGCGCTGTGTTAAGCACGTTATAAATAAAATGCGGATTCATTTGCGAACGCAAAGCAACCAATCGCGTTTCCATTTCTTTCTTATTGCTTGAATTTTCCACTTGCAAAATCCTCAATCTGTATCGGTACGTGGCAAAAATGATTAAAAACAACATGGTTGCTACAGTTCCAATAAGAGTATACCGAAGAAAGTTTGACTTGAATAGCGGTACATTATTTTGAACAACAAAACTTAGCTTCTTGCTTGGATTTTCAAACCTATCATAGCCAATTATATCTATTGTATTATTACCTTCTTCAAGTGCTCCTAGTTGAATATCCCCACTCTTGAAGTAGGTTGTATCTCCGTTTAAAATTGCACAGAAACGTTGGCACGACAGATTTTTATCTACCAACCTTAAACTCACATGATTATTTTCTTTATTCAGATGATATGTGTTTCCTTGCTTAACGGCATTGGATTGAACTATGGAAAGATAGTTAGGCAATCTACTTTTCTTAAAAAAATCACTGATACTAACCTGCATAACACCTCTATTAGAACTCAATATGAATTTATCATTGTTCCGAATCAACTCCATATCGTAATGTTCAAACTTGTAGCTACGGGTGACAGAAGCTTTGTTATTATGCTCAAAGTAGTTAAGCTTTAAAATACCTTCAGACGTACATACATATAAATAGTTTTTGTACCATAAAATATCATCCATACTTTTAGTTATAGTATGGTTTATGGGGGTCAACTTAGAAGTCGAAATGTTAAAAACAAACAGATCATTTGTTTTACTCAAAATAATAAGATTGTTACTGTCCATTGATGCAATAGACTTGGCTCTTAGATTGAGATTATAAATATTACGACCTTGCTTGTTATAAACTTTTATATACTCCTCTGTATTCACAAAAAGATGGCCTTTTTGCACAAATATTTTTTCACAACGATTTCTAATAAGGGTATCTTTAATGTTATTTAGTCCATATTTTACCAAAGAGGTTGCTGAGGAATAATAGAACTCATTTTCAAAAACAGCGATGTCTTTTATAGCTTCATTAGAAAATGCATACTTACCAAGAGTAGAGTAGCTATACTCGTTAATATTTTTGAATTCCGCTTCTGGAATTTTAAAAAGGAAACGGTTTCCTGCTGCAAAGTAATGACCATTAAAGTACAAGATGTTACTGATTAATACATCTTCTCGCACTGGTACACTTTTTACCAACTGATGATTTTGGTAAAAGTAGATGCGCCTTTTTTGATAAGCAACATCCTCACCATTTATTTGATTATAGGATATAATTTTACTATTTGTGTTATACGTAATATGTGTTGAACTCAGCCATTCAGGATAGATGTAATATAAGCCGTCACCTAAGGTAGAAATAAATATAGTTCCTTCTTGGGTTACAAGTAGACTAGACAAAGTACTTACATCGCCAATGTAGTGCCACTTAATAGAAGGGATGCCAGAAGAACTTGTAACGATAAACAGGTAAGAGGCAAATAACCCATATACGTTTCCATTTGCACTACTCATAAATGAATGCTGGTAAATGTCTGTACGCTTAAGATTTTCTGGAATGTCAAATTCATATTTTCCAGCATCGACATGAACAACTACTTTTTCGTTTGTAATAGCGGCAAACAGATTTTTATAATATTGGGAATAATTAGTTGCAGGATATTTTGAAAGTGATTTCTTGCTTTTTTTATACTCATCATAGGTAATTACGATGCCATTTCCATATAAGAGGTTCAAAGTTCCATCTTCATTTCTATAAAAGTCGTGAAGTGGCGATATAGGGACATCGGTTAATTCAACAATTTTCTTGAAGTTGTTTTTTTTCAATTCATAAATGGTAACACCATCAGTAATTAGGGATCGACTAGCATAATTAATTATTTTGAGAGAATAGGATTCTAACTTAGGAATTGAGTTGTTAGCTCTTTTTGAAATAATGTCCTCGTGATCTATTATGAATAAGTATCTCGAAAAGTCAAGTGCAACAGGTCTGTTTAGGTAGTCAATTTTTACATTAATTACATCGTTTGTATAATAATTGCTTTGTTCAATTTGAAAAGACGCGTATGAAAATCCATTGTAACTAAACACACCTTTTTCCGATGCCAGCCATAATCGTCCACTTTTGTCTTGCGAAATCTCGTAAACTACATCTGAAGGAATTCCCTTGTTTAAATCAATACGCTGATGGAATGGGGTATGAATTATTTGCGAGTAAGCTTTGAGCACAGAGAGGCACACCATACCCAAGGTAAGAAGAAAGCCAAAACGAAAATTCATAC
>JBEAPG010000223.1:0-4264 GCA_041164545.1 Bacteroidota bacterium | reverse complement strand
AAGGTAAAACGCTTGTTTCTACACTTCCAGCCTATCTAAACGCATTGGGCCAACGAGGCGTACATATAGTTACAGTTAACGATTATCTTGCACGAAGAGACTGCGAGTGGAATGCACCTATATTCCAATTTCATGGCTTGTCTGTAGATTGTTTAGATTATTACAAACCGCATACAGAAGAACGTAGACAAGCATATTTAGCTGATATTACTTACGGAACCAATAACGAGTTTGGTTTTGACTATTTGCGTGATAATATGGCGCATAGCCCAAGCGAACAGGTACAGCAAAAACATCACTTTGCAATGATTGATGAGGTGGATTCTGTTTTAATTGATGACGCTAGAACACCTCTTATCATTAGTGGGCCGACACCCAAAGGAGACATACACGAGTTTAATGAGTTAAAGCCTAAAATTCAAAAATTAGTTGATGCCCAAAAAAGATATCTAAATACGGCACTTACAGATAGTAAAAAACTAATTGCTGAAGGCAAAACCAGCGAAAAAGATGCTGGACTTTTATTATACAGATGTTACCGAGGTCTACCGAAGAACAAACCGCTTATCAAGTATTTAGGTGAGCAAGGCATCAAGGCTATAATGACGAGGGCAGAAAACTACTATTTGCAAGATCAGCAAAAAGAAATGCACGTAGTAGATGCTGAATTGTTTTTTACCGTTGACGAAAAAAATAACCAAATAGAGTTAACAGATAAAGGAATAGATTTAATCTCTAATAATAGCGATGACAAAGATTTCTTTGTATTGCCAGATGTAGGCTCGGCAATTGCTGATTTGGAAAAAAGTTCGTTGTCAGCAGAGGAAAAAGTAAAAAGAAAAGATGAATTAATGCGCGATTTTTCTGTTAAATCAGAGCGAATTCACTCTATAAATCAATTACTTAAAGCCTATGCGATGTTTGAAAAAGATGTTGAATACATTATTCAAGATGGCAAGGTAAAAATTGTAGATGAACAAACAGGCCGTGTAATGGATGGCCGAAGATATTCCGATGGTTTGCATCAAGCTATTGAAGCAAAAGAAAATGTAAAAGTAGAAGCCGCAACGCAAACGTTTGCGACTATCACACTTCAAAATTTCTTTAGAATGTACCATAAACTTAGTGGTATGACAGGTACGGCTGAGACTGAAGAAGGTGAATTCTGGGAAATATATAAACTGGATGTAGTTGTAATACCTACCAATCGTCCCATCTCACGAGATGATAAAGAGGACTTAGTTTACAAAACAGTTCGTGAGAAATTCAACGCTGTTGCAGAAGAAATTATACGTCTTCAGAATCAAGGTCGTCCGGTATTAGTGGGTACAACCTCGGTAGAAATCTCAGAATTACTGAGTCGAATGTTGAACATGCGCAAAATTAAACATAATGTATTGAACGCTAAGCAACATCAAAGAGAGGCAGATATTGTAGCAGAAGCAGGGCAACCCGGATCTATTACTATAGCTACCAATATGGCAGGTCGTGGAACAGATATTAAGCTAGGCAACGGTGTAAAGGAAGCAGGAGGTTTAGCTATTATTGGTACAGAAAGACACGATAGCAGACGTGTAGATAGACAATTGCGAGGAAGAGCAGGGCGACAAGGCGACCCAGGATCTTCTCAATTCTATGTTTCATTGGAAGATAACTTAATGCGTCTATTTGGTTCTGACCGTGTATCTAAAGTTATGGACCGCTTTGGTTATGAAGAAGGGGAAGTAATACAGCACTCTCTGATTACAAAGACAATAGAACGTTCTCAAAAGAAAGTCGAACAAAATAATTTTGGTATTCGTAAGCGTTTATTGGAATATGATGACGTAATGAATAAGCAACGAGTAGTAATTTATACTCGTAGAAAAAACGCTTTGTATGGTGATAGATTATCTGTCGATATAAACAACGCACTTTATGATTGGGTTGAAGAGCACGTGACCAGCTACAAAGATGCCCAAGATTTTGAAGGTTTTAATTTAGAAACGCTTCGTCATTTAGCTTTTGAAACCAATCTAAGAGAAGAACAATTCTTGAACAGAAAAACAGACGACCTGGTTCAGACCATTTTTGAAGAGCTTCTGGATGCTTATGATAGAAAAAATAAAGACATCAAAGAACGTGCACTTATTGTTTTCAAAAACATATATCGTGAAAGAGGTAATGATGTTAAAAATATTCTAGTACCATTTTCTGATGGAAGAAAGTCGATAAATGTTTCTGTAAACCTTCAAAAAGCGATTGATACAGAAGGAGAAGAAATTGTAAATGCGTTTGAGCGATTTGTTGCGTTAGCCAGCATCGATGATCATTGGAAAGAACATTTGCGTGAGTTAGATGATTTAAAACAAACTGCAAATAATGCTTCGTATGAGCAAAAAGATCCATTACTGATTTACAAATTGGAATCGTTTAACTTGTTCCAATCTATGATTAATACGCTAAATAGTGAGATTGTTTCGTTACTTCTTAAAGGAAACATTCCAATTCAAGGTTCGGATGATATGCAAGAAGCCAAAGAGCGTAAACGTGCAGATATGACCAAAATGAGAACCAGTAGAGTTGCAGAAGCCTTAGTATCTCAAAATCAAGCACAATCTGGCAATGATAATGAACCTGTAGAAGTTGCAACGCCTGTAAGAAATGAGGTGAAGGTAGGTAGAAATGACCCTTGTCCTTGTGGAAGCGGGAAAAAATACAAAAAATGCCATGGCCAAAATACTTAAAATAGCATTCTTGTTTTTTACTTGTATTGGTTTTTACAGTCAAACTAATGCCCAAGTAACTATCAAAATTGATGAAACGATTAATGAGCAGTTACGCTTAAAAAATGCAAGAATTGACACTACTCGGATTAGTGGTTATCGTATCCAAATTGCGTTTAATAGCAATATGACTGAGGCATCAAAAAGTAAATCTTCTTTCGATTCCAAATTTCCGGAGTATGGTTCATATCTTTTGTATCAACAACCGTATTGGAAAGTTAGGGTAGGAAATTTTTACAGGGAAATAGAGGCACAAAAACTTCTTGACGAAGTTAGAGTATATTTTCCTGATGCATTTGTTGTAAAAGACAATATACATCGTCCAAAATAACGAACTAGCGCATCTAACTTTTTTTAGTTTGCTTAAGTTGTAGTAAAATTGCGGCATAGCATTTTTTATGCAACTGAATATAACCAACGAATTTTCTCGACTTAAACGTGTAGTACTAGGTATAGCAGATAGCTGCGGAGGTCAGCCTCACGTAGATGATACCTACGATCCTAAAACAAAAGAGTATCTAAAAAAAGGCATTTATCCGTATGAAGAGGATATGGTTGCCGAAATGGAAGCTTTTGCCAAAGTGCTTAAGAAGCATCAAGTGGAAGTTATTCGTCCAAAGAATATGCCCGATTTAAATCAGATTTTTTCACGAGATATCTGCTTTGTAATTGATGACAAATTGGTAATTCCTGAAATTTTAAGAGAAAGAGAGGATGAAATAGACGGAATTCAAAAGTTTATATCTAAAGTACCTCAAAGTCAAATTTTAGATAGTCCCATTGGAGTTAGAATTGAAGGTGGCGACGTAATTGTACATAATGATTACCTTTTTGTAGGTTACTCGAATGAAGAGGATTTTTACGGATACAAAACTGCAAGAACCAATGAAACAGGCTTGAAGTACATTCAAGATAATTTCCCAAACAAAAAAGTAATCGGTTTTCAGCTTAATAAGTCAGATTATGAACCTCGTGAAAATGCATTACACTTGGATTGTTGCTTCCAGCCTTTAGGACTCGGACACGCGCTAATTTTCGAAGACGGATTTAGAAATGAATCAGATTTAGAAATGATTAGAGATATTTTTGGGTACAAAAATCTTATAAAGGTGGATAGAAAGGAAATGTACCTTATGTGCTGTAACGTATTTTCTATAGACAGAGATATTGTTGTAAGCGAACGTGGATTTGTGAGAATAAACGAGAAATTAACCAATTTAGGTTACACCGTAGAAGAAATACCTTATTATCAGATTTCGAAACTTGAGGGGTTACTTCGTTGTTCTACTATGCCTATTGAACGTATCGATGAATAAATTCATTCCTTCTACCGTGGTTATGGTAAGACCAAAACACTTTGGTTTTAATCCACAAACTGCAGAAAACAATGCTTTTCAAAATAAAATTGATGGCTTTACAGATGAGCAAATTCAAGATATAGCCTTACTTGAATTTGACAATATGGTAGCACGATTAAAAAGCAAAGGAATAAAAGTAAT
>JBEAPG010000222.1:0-4271 GCA_041164545.1 Bacteroidota bacterium | reverse complement strand
ACTCGTTTACCTACCGCAAGTCCAAACGAACAGTAGAACAAGAAGCTTAAACCCGCATTATCGGCTATCGAGCTTAAGCGTCCACTTATACTTAACAGCCAAGTAACGAATACCAAAAACTACGGTCATTGCCAGAATCATATTCAAATGTTCAAAGTTGGATATTTGGTTCAAAATCAAATAGATAATCCCGCCTAATAGACAAGCTGTAGCATATATTTCTCTTCTAAAAATAAGCGGAACCACATTGCTTAATACGTCACGCAATACACCACCAAACGTAGCTGATACCATACCCATTAATACAGCAATAACAGGGCTTAAGCCTGCATCCAAGGTTTTCAATAAACCTAATATTGTAAATAATCCGATACCGATAGTGTCAAACACAAACCAACTTCGTCTTAAGCTCTGAATGTTTTCTTTGAATAGGTATGAAATAATTATAGCGATTAAAATAACCCATAAATAATTGGTGTCCTGCATCCAGCCTACAGGTGTTTCTCCAATCATAACATCACGAAGTGTACCGCCACCCAAAGCAGTGATAAAACCAATAACTGCCGAACCCACTAAATCAAAATCATTATCCAAAGCCGTTAAAACTCCGCTAATTGCGAATACCAGAACTCCTATAAGATTTAGTGCATAAATCCAATCCATTATCATTGTTTTGCGATTTGCAAAGCAATGATTAATATTACCCCTTACAAAAAGAACTCCAACAATTTATTCAACCCGAAGTGAAAAACCTACAATATCCTATTCAGCTACTATTTAATATTTCTACTTTACACAATGATTTTACGGCAAAAGATGCCAATGGACGCACTATAGCCTATGTAAAACAAAAAATGTTTAAGCTAAAAGAAGACATTTCTGTATTTGATGATGAATCTCAAAACATGGTGAATTATCGCATAAAAGCAGATCGCTGGATTGATTTTTCTGCGGCTTATAGCATTACTGACAAAAACGGAAACGAATTAGGCAAAATAGCTCGAAAAGGTTGGAGGTCGCTTTGGAAAGCTGCATACACTCTTGTAGACCAACATCAGCAAGCCCAATTTAAAGTAGAAGAAGAAAATGGCTGGGTAAAAGTGCTTGATAATTTGCTAAGTGAAGTGCCTGTTTTAGGCATATTCACTGGCTACTTTTTTAATCCGTCTTACCTGCTAACTAACACCAGCGGCCAACCCATCGTACGCCTTAAAAAAATCGCTTCATTTTGGGGCAGAAAGTTTGAAATAACAAAACTTGGCGAAACAGATGAAGATGATGATGAGCGAATTATGCTCGGATTAATGATGATGATATTGCTTGAAAGACGCAGAGGCTAAAAGACTTTATTCCGATGAAAATCTCGTTTAAAAATGACTATTCCGAGGGATGCCATCCACGTATTTTGGAAGTTTTGTCGACCACCAATCTGCAACAAACCGATGGATATGGAGCTGATGAATTTTGCCTAGCTGCTAAACAATTAATACTTGAAAAATGTGTTTCACCCAATTCTCATATACACTTTGTTAGCGGTGGAACACAAGCAAATCTGCTGGTTATAGCTGCTGCTTTGCGACCACACGAAAGTGTAATTGCCACAACCACCGGCCACATTTATACCAACGAAACGGGAGCGATTGAAGCATGTGGACATAAGGTAAATGCCGTGGAAGGAGTTCATGGAAAGTTAAACCCTGTGCTTGTACAACAAGTGTTGGATACACACCAAAACAAACCGCATGTGCTCAAACAAAAAATGGTATACATTTCCTACTCCACCGAAATGGGGACCATTTATTCCAAACAAGAATTATCGGATTTATACCACTTCTGCCGGCAAAACGATTTGTACTTATTTATGGATGGAGCTCGATTAGGCCAAGGTTTAATGGCAAAAGACAGTGATTTAACATTGGCAGATATTGCTGAATTGACCGATGTTTTTTGGATAGGTGGCACAAAAAATGGAGCACTTTTGGGTGAGGCCATTGTTATAAATAATCCCGAACTGCAAACCGATTTTGCCTTCCATATAAAACAACGCGGAGCAATGCTAAGCAAAGGCCGTGTTTTGGGTATTCAGTTTATGGAGCTTTTTAAAGATGATTTGTATTTTGATCTAGCCAACTACGCCAATCAACAAGCCATGAAAATAAAGCAGGCTTTTGTAGAAAAAGGCATCAGTTTTTGGGCAGAAACCACTACCAATCAAATTTTCCCAATCCTGAGTAACAACCAAATAAATCAATTATCCCAAAAATTCGATTTTCATCATTGGCGAAAGATTGATGAAGAGCATTCTGCTATTCGGCTGATTACCAGTTGGGCAACGCCGGACCAGCAAGTTGACCATCTAATTCAAGAGATACAGTCTCTTTAGTTACCTCCTGTTCTGTATAATCTCTTCCACACACTCCGGATTCAAAAGTGTAGAAATATCACCTAAACTATCTAGCTCGTCAGAAGCTATTTTACGAAGTATGCGTCGCATTATTTTACCACTGCGTGTTTTGGGCAGGCCGTCACAGAATTGGATTTTTTCGGGTTTGGAAATGGGCCCAAGTGTTTTAGAAACAATATCTAGTATTTCCGCTCTCAGTTTTTCTCGCTCTTCGTGATCTGTTTTGTGGGGATGCATTAACGTTACGAATGCATATATACTGTTGCCTTTTATAGGGTGCGGATAACCTACAACTGCCGCTTCCACAATTTCTGGATGCTCATCGATGATGTTCTCAATTTCTGCTGTGCCTAAATTATGCCCACTTACGATTACAATATCATCTACCCTGCCGGTAATTCGGTAATTGCCGTTTTTATCTCTTTTAGCTCCGTCTCCAGTAAAATACTTGCCCGGAAACGTGCTGAAATAAGTGTCCTTGTATCGCTTATGGTCTCCATATATAGTACGTGCCATACTTGGCCACGGAAATTTTATACATAGTCTTCCTTCAGCTTCTGTTTCTGCTATTTCTAAGCCATTTTCATCTACCAAACAAGGTTGTATGCCAGGCAATGGCAACGTTGCAAAAGTGGGTATGCACTCTGTTACTCCGGCAATGGGCGATATTAAAATACCGCCGGTTTCCGTTTGCCACCACGTATCTACAATAGGGCAATTCCCTTTGCCTATATGGTCGTTGTACCATTCCCACGCTTCGTGATTTATAGGTTCTCCAACCGTACCTAACACCTTTAGACTACTTAAATCATATCGATTTACAAAGTCGATATCGCATTGCTCCAGTGCGCGAATGGCGGTAGGTGCGGTATAAAAAATATTGACTTTATGTTTCTCCACCACTTGCCAAAACCGACCCATATCCGGGTAGCTGGGCACTCCTTCAAACATCAGCGTTGTGGCTCCGGCACTTAGCGGACCATAAACAATGTAGCTGTGTCCTGTAATCCAACCTATATCAGCTGTGCACCAGTAGATATCACCTTCTTTATACTGAAACACATTGCGAAAACTGTAATTGGTGTAAACCATATATCCACCACAGGTGTGCACCATTCCTTTAGGTGAGCCCGTACTTCCACTGGTGTAAAGTATAAAAAGCGGATCTTCTGCCTTCATTATTTCAGCTTCACAGACATCACTTGCTTTTTCAAATTCATCTTGCCACCACACATCTCTACCCTGTTCCATGCCTACTTTTGTGTTGCAGCGATTGAGCACAATTACTTTTTTCACACTCGGGCAAGTGGTTAATGCCTCATCCGTAATGCCTTTTAAATCAGTTATTTTACTTCCTCTGTATCCACCATCAGCAGTAACCACAATGTTGCATTCCGCATCATTTATTCTGTCGGCTAAACTCTTGCTGCTAAATCCTGCAAACACCACGGAATGAATTGCACCAATTCTCGCACATGCAAAAACCGCATACGCCAACTCCGGTGTCATGGGCATATACAAACAAATTCGGTCTCCTTTTTTAGCTCCATTAGCTTTAAGCATATTGGCAGCTTTATTTACATTTTTGGCCAAATCATTATAAGTAATGTGAAGTGCTTTCTCGTTTATATCATTTGGTTCAAAAATGATAGCCGTTTGATTGCCTTTGGTCTCTAAATGACGGTCGATACAGTTTTCTGTAATGTTCAGTTCGGCTCCATCAAACCATTTTACCGTTGGTATATGTAAGTCATATTGCAACACTTTATCCCACTTTTTATGCCATGTAAATTCCTGTTCGGCGAATTCTCCCCAAAATTTTTCGGGGTTTTCTAAACCTGCATTATAAGCTTGAGTGTATTTCTCT
>JBEAPG010000221.1:0-4273 GCA_041164545.1 Bacteroidota bacterium | reverse complement strand
TGAATGTGAAAACGATACCTAAACTGTGTTTTTTCATATGTGTATATGTCTAGTTCTGCTTCTATTTTTCAAGAATTAGCAAAAGTATCATTTTAAACGTAAAAACGGGGTTATTATTTCGCTAAAGCCTTAATTTACGCTAAGGTGAAATACTCCACTTTTTCGTGCGTGTGATTTCTTATTACCCCGGTATGAATTAGATTTACCACAATCTTTGCTGCTCGCCACCGTGATATGTTCACCAATTTCTTGAACTGATTAAGCGTTATCCTCTCATTATCTTGCAAGTATTTCAGCAATGCATCTTCGTTTTTTCCATAGGAAATAAATGCGCCTTGGTTGCTCGATTTTTTTTTGAGCACGTCCATCACAATTTTACTGGCCAATAAACTTTGGTCTTTCACTCTAATGTACACCCACCATTTTTCATCTTCGCCTTTGGCATAATATGGTTTTTCGTCTCCTTCGGGCACTATGCATTCCAAAACTATTTTATCATCTATTTGATGCTCTATAATGTCCAATTTTATCTCAGGTCTACAATAAAAAGAAGCTGCTAAATCCAGCATATATTTTTCATCCTCAGACCGCACTCCTGCTATGGATTTATTATCACGAATACCTACCAAAAGAACGCCACCTTTATGATTGGCAAAACTGCACATTGTTTTGGCAATTTTATGGGCACTACTAATCTCCTGCTTGTAGTCAAGCGTTTCGTCTTCGCCTCGTATGAGGTATCTTTTTATTCTTGTGTCCATAAATCTATTGGCCGAAAAAAACGGATTTAAATAGTAATTTGTGCTAGTTTCTTTTGCTCTAATCTAAAGTCAGAAACTATCTCATTTAGTATAACGGATGCAGGCTTTATTTGATTTATATATCCACTTATTTGACCTATTTCCAGTTCGCCTTCGTCCAAATCTCCCTCAAACATTCCCTTTTTAGCTCTTGCTCTTCCCAGCAGCGCAGCTAGTTCTTCTTTGCTTGCTCCATTTGCCTCGGCAAGTGCCACCTTTTCCCAAAATTTATTTTTAATTAGACGTACTGGAGTAAGTTGTTTTAAGCTCAATTGTGTTCCTCCTTCTTTCGCTTCAACTACTGCATTTTTAAAATTGATATGCGCCGAAGATTCTTCGCTAGCGACAAATCTACTGCCTATCTGAACCGCCTCTGCACCGAGTGCCATAGCAGCTAACATCGTTTTTCCAGTACCTATACCACCTGCGGCAATTACCGGTATTTTTACAGCCTCGCACACTTGTGGTATAAGTACCAAAGTTGTTGTTTCTTCTCTTCCATTATGCCCTCCGGCTTCAAAACCCTCAGCCACTATAGCGTCTACACCACTCGCCTCTGCTTTGAGTGCAAACTTTACGTTGCTTACGACATGCACTACCGTTATTCCGGCATTTTTCAATGTACTAGTCCAAGTAGCTGGATTACCTGCGGAGGTAAATACGATAGGCACTTTTTCTTCTAAAATAATGTGAATGTGCTTATCAATATCTGGGTATAACAAAGGCAGATTAACCGCAAAAGGCTTAGCAGTAGCTGCTTTGCATTTTTGAATGTGTTCGCGCAAAACATCTGGGTACATACTACCAGCCCCTATTATACCCAAACCTCCAGCATTGCTTACCGCGCTGGCTAACTCCCAACCGCTGCACCATATCATCCCCGCTTGAATTATTGGAAATTGAATATTAAAAAGACGTGTAATTCGATTATGCATGCGGCGAATTTATGAAAATGTCGGTTTGTGAAAAGATGTAGCTTCTTATTTATGCAGAAGCCTTTCACAAATACGACATAATAAGCTTCCATTTTTAGACAATAAAATTACAATAGCCAAGAACTAATTTATAGTTCCAACGTTCTAATAGTAATACTATCAATATGAAAAAATCAATTCTCTTCCTCACCGTGCTTTCTGTTTTTATCCTTATTCAAGGTTGTGCTGTTATAGAACCAAGCGAAGTTGGTATAAAACAACGATTTGGTAAACTGCAAGGAGAACCAACTACGGCTGGTTTAATTGCTTATAATCCATTTTTCGCAAAAGTTATAACAACCTCGATTACTACTAACAACTTATTTTTAGACTTAAATCTGCCAAGTAAAGAGGGTTTGAGTGTACAGGCTTCCATATCTATACTTTACAGAATAGAACCCGATAGTTTTAAGTACTTAATAACCAACTATGGTGTTTCATATGAACCCGTAATTACAGCCATTTTTAGATCTGCAGCAAGTGATGTTTGCGCACAATATTTTGCTAAAGATATGCACTCCGGCAAGCGAGCAGATATTGAAAAAGCCATTAAAGAAAAAATGACAGAAAATCTGGCTTACTCAGGTATGCAAATTGAAGCTGTCTTAATGAAAAGCATTACTCTACCTGCCGGCTTAGCTCGCTCGATAGAGCAAAAGCTACAAGCCGAACAAGATGCCATGCGAATGGAATTTGTACTCCAACAAGAAAAGTTAGAAGCAGAACGTAAAATCATTCAAGCAAAAGGAACACGAGATGCACAATTGATACAAGCAGAAGGACTTACCGAAACTATTTTGAAAATGAAAAGCATCGAGGCTTTCGAAAAATTAAGCTCTTCGCCAAACTCTAAGGTAATTATTACGCAAGGAGAATTACCATTTCTAATAGAAGAATAAGACATTCCTCTTTCGCAAGAAAATGGTTTATCTACTGCTCCATTTATCCGTACTTTGTATGCGTTGAAAGTAATTTTATTTATAGTTTTTATTGTACTTAGTTGCACTCCTAATAAAAGCACCAAGCAAACATCTGATGCAACAAAACCCCAAATAGAACTGCAATGCGATAGTAAAGGTTGTCGTGGTGTTTATAATGGACCCGAATTTATCAACGGCGAAGATGTTGCGCACCAATTTTCAAATAAAATGGCTGCTGCTGTTGGTGATAAACTAAAAGCGCTTTACAAAAAAAGGGAATATCTAAAAGTAGATCTGACCGGAATAAAAATGAGCACTTTTGGTATGGATAATAGGGCAGATGTGGTTTACGAACTAAGCATACCTTTTAAATCTGTAGCAGATTCGTGCCAAGCTTACACCTCGTTTGATCACCGAGGCGGCTGGGGACATAAGCCAAACTTAGAAACTGTACTTTCCGAATTTCGAAACAAAGAGAAGTTAGAATACATTTATCTAACTACCCACGAAGGGCTGACGGAATACTGGCTGCAGTGGCAAAATGAGAATTTTCAAAAACCGTGTAAAGAATAAGTAAGCTTGCCTTACCTACTTATAGGTTTCTTGCTACATTCGCCCAATGAACTACTCGTATTGGGAAAGGGAATATTTTTTGGGCACCATAGACTACCTCGTCGTAGGAATGGGCTTAACCGGCCTTCAAACGGCCATCTTAATTAAAGAAAAAGAACCAAAGGCACGGGTGGTTGTAATAGACCGATTTGCTTGGAGCCTGGGAGCAAGTACGCGAAACGCCGGATTTGCTTGCTTTGCCAACCTATCTGAAATTGTATATGATTTACAAAATGACACACCAGAAAATGTATATAGCTTAATAGTACAGCGTTACAATGGTTTGTTAAAGCTGCGCTCCAAGTTCGGAGACCAAAATATTGGCTACGAAGAAAAAGGCAGCATAGAAATATTTACAAATACAAATAAGGCAAATCTATATGAATGCATTGACAGTATTCAAGCGGTGAATAGCATTTTGTATAGGGAAATGGGATTGGATAACGTGTTTACATATAGCAGCAAAGTCCATTTACCTGGTATGATTGGCGGAATTTCCAACGGATTTGAGGGTCAATTAAACACCGGAAAACTGTATTCTACAATTTGCAACTATGCGCAGCTTATAGGCATAAAACTTTGGGGTGGCTTGGAAGTAGAGCAATGGCAAACCACAAATGGTAGCATAAAAATTTCAACGAAACAGGAATCAACACTTGATGCCAAAAACCTTATTTTATGCACCAACGCATTCACTACTAGCCAATTAGAAACTGATATAAAACCAGCTAGAGGCCAAGTATTGCTAACCAAGCCAGTAGCTAAATTGCCTTGCGAGGGTCTTCACTTTTTTGACAAAGGATATTACTATTGGCGCGACATTGACAATCGAATACTATTAGGTGGGGCAAGAAATAAGGATATTGTAGGCGAAACAAGCTACAATTTAGAACTAACCGATCCTATTCAAAATGAATTAAAGCGATTTCTTAATGAACATATATTTGGCCAAGAAATAGAAGTAGAA
>JBEAPG010000220.1:0-4280 GCA_041164545.1 Bacteroidota bacterium | reverse complement strand
TCTGGAGCGGTACGGAAAAGAAGGATTTCAGCAAAACAATGATTTTTGGCGTGCTAGCGTACTTCAAACGATAGAAACATCGAATCTTAACCTTGAAAAGGGCTATTGGAAAAATACAATTTATGCTCAGTCGGCTTATAGGCAATTACCACAAGGTCTGTTTTCTGGCGGTAGTGCAAGTCAACAAGATGTGAACGTGATGATGAGCAATAAATATGTCAAGTGGATACAAGATGCAAAGTGGTTTTTGTTTGCGCAAAATCAACTTTGGTTCGAAGAAATCGCATTTACAGACAATCGTAGCAAACAATTTGCAGGGACGGTTTTAAATTCTAATTCTATAGTATACTTAGAGCGAGAGTTGAAAAAGAAGTGGACTGCAAAAGCAGGAATGGGCAATGAATGGGCAAATTATAAAGGTGATAATTTGGAGGAAAATGTAAACTGGAACCGCTATCGACTTTTTTATTCCATCAACAAAAAATGGAATCATATGAATATGCATTTTAAGCAACAAGCCACTTTATTTCAAAATCAGGTGTTTTGGAATGCTAAATTAAACTTGGATAGGGTGTTTAACCGAAAGTGGATTGCTACGCTTGCCTTGCAAAAAAACTATCGCCTCCCGACGTTAAATGAGCTGTACTGGTACGAGCCCGGTTTTGCGATGGGTAACATAAATTTAAAACCCGAAGAAGGTTACCGCGCAGAGATGAGTATAAAAAAAGTAAAAGAACATTGGAGTATTCAGGTAAATCCATTTTACGGGTATTACCTAAACTTTGTAGCATGGCAGGGTTTCCCAGAAATTAGTCCTAAGAATATTTCATCGGTTCAAACGATGGGTTTGGAAATAAATACCGTATACAAACATAGTTTCAATAGGGGCGATATGGCTGTAAACTATAATTTTCATTGGGTGCACGCAACCAATGGAAACAGAAATTCAGCATCTTACGGTCAACAGCTTATTTTTACACCAGCGATCACATCCAATGCTACGGTTACCTATCAAAAAAGAAACGTGGGTGTTTACCTAAACGAGCAATTTGTAGGGAGAAATTACTTTACATCAGATAATACTGCTTGGCTAAATCCATACTTATTAACGGAGTTGGGGAGCTACATACAACTTAACACATGGAGAGTAGGGGCTACACTCAGCAATGCGTTTAATGCGGGCTATTACACTGTTCCAAATATGCCTTTGCCCGGCAGAGTACTTAAACTAAACATCAATTATAATTTACCCATAAAATCATGGTTCGACAAATAATTACCCTTTCTACCTTAATTACTTGTATAACAATGCAGGCTCAAAATTTCTACCATCAGCGAATGTATACTACGTTTGATAATCTATTGCTTTCATCGTCTGACACTTTTAATAATGGTGCGGATAGGGCAGGTGGATTTGCACACGTCAACCGTTACTTTCCAAACGAATACGATACGGCTTGGGGTACTTGGAGTGGATGGAGTTTAAGTAATAGGACGTATGATACTACTTCAGGTTTTGAAAATCAGTACAGTGCAAAACCGGGACATGGAGTTAGTTATACACCTAACTACGCAGTAGGCTATGGAAATACATACATTAAGCTAAATCCACCTTCGTTGCTAAGTGGAGCATATTTTACAAACAATACCTCTGCGTACTTTGATATGAAAGAAGGTTCGGCTTTCAGTAAAAAGTTTGGAGGAGAAAGTGGAAATGATTCAGATTATTTTAAGCTGAAGGTGCAGTGTTATTTGAAGGGTGAATTGATTAGCACCGCAGAAATGTATTTGGCCGATTACAGAAATGCAGATAACTCAAAAGACTATATTTTAGATGATTGGATGTATTTAGATTTTAACAATGATGTGCGAAGTGATGTTATGACGGATAGTGTTGCCTTTAGTTTTGAAAGCTCTGACAACGGACAATGGGGCATGAATACCCCTGCTTATTTCTGTATGGATGATTTTAATGCACTCTCTGACTTAGAATGGAATTCAGGATTGATAGAAATGCAAGATGAAACCTATTACAATGGAAATGACGGCGCAGGAGGTTTTAAAACAGATTACTTGTTTTTTCCGAATACGTATGACGCCCAATGGGATTCTTGGGGAGGCTGGGCAGCGAGTAAGATGAATGATGACACCACAAGAGGATTTACCAATCAGTACAGCACAATTGCAGCAACTACTTCTCCTTTCTTTGTAAACTCTTCCGTTCGCAATGAAATAAGAGGTCCGTATTTTGAAGAATATGATTTTAATTTACTTAGCAAAACAAGAGCACCTGCACCTTGGCCTATCAATCTATATATAACCAACAGTACCTATGCTTATTGGGATATGCTTGAAGGCTCGGGCTTTAGCAAAAAGTTTGGCGGTGCTACTGGTCAAGACCCTGATTATCTTAGAGTTTTGGTAAAATACACGGATGATGAAAACGATATAGTATGGACGGATACGGTGTACTTGGCTGATTATCGTTTTGAAAACTCAGCAGATGATTATGTACTAAAAGAGTGGATTCAAATTAAAGAAGGAGAATGGACAAACATTCGACCTTTTCACAAGATTCAATTTGAAATGCAATCTTCTGACAATGGACAATGGGGAATGAATACGCCTGCCTACTTTTGCCTGCAATACAGTTTTAATTATGCTTCTGTAAATGACTTAGATGCAGTTGATTTTAACCTATATCCTAATCCTACAATTGGAGAAGTTTATATTAACGGTAATGAAAATATTTCAGCTTGGTCCATTTATAGTCTCGCAGGTGAAGAATTATTGAGCAGTAAAAGCCTTTACAAACAAAAAGAAGTTAAAGTAGATGTGAGTACTCTAATAAACGGAGTTTACTTTATACAGTTGAAAACAGAAAGCGGAATCGCCACTAAAAAATTCATCAAACAATGAGAGGTTTCATTATTTTACTACTAACAATTTCGCTGCACAGCTGGGCGCAATTTGACCCTGCTGGAGGTGAAGCGGGGAGTAAGTCCATTCACAAAGATGCTTCTTCCATCATTGCTTGGGCAAATGCAGCACAAATTAGAAAAGGCTTTATACAAATAAACGACACTTCATTAGGTAAACCTACGGTTGGCGATTCGAGCAGTGCCATTGGGCCGGCAGACGGCTTAGTAGTTAGCCTAGGAGACGGTGGCGAAGCAATCTTGGAATTTACCGATCCAATATTGAATAAAGAAGGCTACGACTTTGCAGTTTTTGAAAATGGATTTAAAGTTGGATTAAGCTATTACTTAGAACTGGCACACGTAGAGGTGAGTAAGGATGGTGTTTTTTACAAGCGTTTTCCGAGTGAAACGGTTACAGATACAAGTTATCAAATTGATAATTTTGGTTATCTGAGACCCGAGGAGATTTATAATCTTGCTGGGAAACACCAAGCGCCTTATGGAACCTTATTTGATTTAGAAGAAATAGGGATGGACAGTGTTCGATTTGTAAAACTGATAGATGTTGTAGGTGCAACCGACAAATGGGGGAGCAGAGATAGTAAAGGAAAGATAATAAATGACCCGTTTCCTAGTCCGTTCGAAAGCGGTGGCTTCGACCTGGATGCAGTTGCTGTTGTAAATGGACAATTATTGCAAGTAGAAGAGGTAGCCAAGAACAATGCCTGCTTACTATACAATAAAATTGCTGCGAATGAAGAAGTAAGACTTACCGAAAGTGCGGATGTGGAGGTTTTTGATGCATTAGGCAAAACGATATTCAGCGGAAGAGTCAACACGTTTAGCGTGGCACAATCAGGTATTTACAATGTCAAAATTTCGCGAAATGCGGTTACTTCTATCGAAAAATTATGCGTGTATTAATCTTAGTTTCTTTAGCACTATTTTTCATCTCTAGTTGCAAAGACGGAGAACAAACAACACCTATTACACGAAGTGTAAATGAAGTATTTATAGCGAATGAAGGGAATTTTGGATGGGGACAAGGTAGTTTGTCTATTTATAATCCTGAATCAAAAATGGTTCAACACGATGTGTTTAAGACCAAAAGCGGATTTGACTTAGGAAACGTATTTCAGTCTATAAATGGCTGGGACGACCATTATTATTTTGTGATCAATAATTCGAATAAAATTTGGGTAACTGATACTGGCTTTAGACCTACCACCACAATCAATGACCTTCTATCACCGCGATTCATTTATAAGGTATCTGAGAGTAAAGCGTATGTTACAGATTTGTATGCAAAAGCTATTTCTGTAGTTGACCTGAATGCAGGTGAGGTTAAAAAAACAATTT
>JBEAPG010000219.1:0-4321 GCA_041164545.1 Bacteroidota bacterium | reverse complement strand
ATAACGCCAATAAGTGCCGCTGATAGTTTTAATAAACAGTATTTATTAAATGATAATATTTTGTTTAATGCAAACGAACTTGGATTTAGAGTCAAGCCATTTTTCAACTCTTTTTACAAAACTCAAACCGCTCTTTTTTATGTAAACGAAGATCGATTTAAGTTGATAGTAAACCCAATAATAGCGGTAAGTGGAGCTACAGATTCTGGGGATTCCTTGTCTTTATATCGAAATACGCGAGGTGCTGAAATACGCGGAAGCATTGGAAATAAGGTTGGCTTTTATAGTTATGTAACAGATAATCAGGTACGTTTCCCGAACTATGTTCGCAACTCCATTGCACAAACTCAAGTTGTAAATGGCACCACCTTACATAAGCGATTTGGTACACTAGGAGAAGATTTTTTTAATGCAGCGGGGTATGTTACATTTTCACCCATAGAGGAAATAATGGTTCAGTTCGGCCAAGACAAAAATTTCATTGGAAACGGATATCGCTCACTAATTCTCTCAGATTTAAGCGCACCTTATCCATTTCTAAAATTGAATACCAAAGTTTGGAAACTAAATTACACCAACCTATTCAGCCAACATACCGATTTTATACGTCAAGGAGAAAGTGCAACCAATGGAAAGAAATTCTCGGCCTTTCATCATTTAAGTATAAACCTCACTAAAAATCTGAATGTCGGCTTTTTTGAGAATATTATTTTCGACAGAAAAGACTCTATAGAAGGGAATAGATACGAATTGGCATATCTCAATCCGATTATATTTTACAGAGCCGTAGAGCACGGATTAAACAGTAGCGATAATGCCGTTTTGGGTATGGATTGGAAATGGAATTTCAAAAAACACTTTTCATTTTATGGCCAATTTATTTTAGACGAATTTGTAAAAGATGAGCTATTTGGCAGAACACAGAGTTGGGTAAATAAGTGGGCTTATCAAGCAGGAATTAAATACATTAACGTCGCTAATGTTTCTAATTTAGACCTACAATTAGAAGTAAATCAGCTAAGGCCTTACCTCTATCAGCACCGCACGAAATCACAAAACTGGGTACATTATAATCAGTCATTGGCGCATCCATTGGGTACTAACTTGCGCGAAGTACTTGGCATAGCGCGCTACCAACCTATAAACAGATTAAACGTACAATTTATGTACAGTATTTCTACCCAAGGAATAGATAGCACAACGACCGGAACGAACTACGGAGGAAATTACCTAAGGACATATGACCAACGTCCGGCAGGAAATGTAAACCCAATGTTTAATGGGGTGCAAAACTATATAGCTACTACAAGCCTAGATGCAAGCTATATGCTTTGGCACAATTTGTTTTTAGATGCTGGTATGGTTTTGAGAACACAAGACAATCGAATGCAGGCTAGTGCAAATACCAATACAATAATTTATGTTGGTTTACGACTGAATGCTGCGGGTTTTGAGTACCGGCAATAATTCAATTCTACGGTAAATCAATTATTGTTTTATTTTTGATAAAACCATAACCACCCATATGAAGCAAAAAATCAACCATTTACTCAATCATAATAAATATGTTACTCAATTTATTTATGGACTTATTGTAGTAAATGTAATTGCTATAATTTTAGACTCCTACCACGAGTTTCATTTTGAATACAAGCAGCTATTTCATTGGTTAGAAGTAATTTCGGTTATCATATTTACTATAGAATATGCACTGAGAATTTATACTGCTGACTTAGAATATCATCATCCGAAATCTGGTTTTTTAAAACGGCTGCGCTTTATTTTTTCTGGTTACGGAATAATTGATTTAATAGCTATTTTGCCTTTTTACTTGCCGCTATTTTTTCCTTTTGATCTACGAATAATGCGGATACTGCGTTTGGTAAGATTGCTTCGAATATTGAAGCTAGGGCGTTACTCGCAGTCGCTCAAAATGGTAACAAGCGTGTTACGCGAAACGCGAGCCCAACTTACCATTACTCTTTTTGTAGCAGTTATACTTTTGATATTGGCTTCTTCATTGATGTTTTACCTTTAACACGATGTGCAACCCGATAAGTTTCAGAGCATTGGCCACTCTCTCTGGTGGTCTGTAAGTACTTTAACACCTGTGGGTTATGGTGATGTTTATCCAATAACGGCCTGGGGAAAACTACTGAGGGGAGTTATAGCAGTTATAGGTATTGGATTTGTTGCTCTTCCGACAGGCATCATAAGTTCTACTTTTGTACAACGTATAAAAGAGCATCATAGAGCACCAAGCAATAATGAATGTACTTGCCCAAAATGCGGCGAGAAATTTAAAATGGATTAAATCCTGCGGGCTGTCTCCTTGTAAATAAACCTTTAAGCAAAGTGCTTAAGTGAAAAACATAATTATACCGTCTTTAGTGGTTGTTGGTTATTAGTTATTGGGTTATTTCCACATTTAATATTCTACGTTCTACATTTAAAAACACAATTGGTGTTGTAGAAAGCTTACACAATGAAAGACAATACCACATAGCCCCGACAAAAACCTATTCAATTTGGGTTATGTTTTCTGCTTCTGTTTTTTAACTGAAGGAAATAGAATGTTGTTTAAAATCAGACGATATCCAGGGGAGTTGGCGTGTAGGTTTAAATCTGTAGGTGGCTCACCAACCATATGTCTGTAGTCTTCTGGGTCGTGACCTCCATAAAAGGTAAACTGCCCTTTCCCCATAGTTCCGTGAATGTAGCGCGCTTCGTTCAGACTTTTATTTTCTCCCATTATAATTACCGAACTTTTTATTTGTTCTTTGTCAAAAGCAGTAGTCTGTCCCATAAATCCTTTTATTATTCGCTCGTGATTTTGAGTTAGAATAGTCGGTATAACATCCCACTTGGCCGAAAACTCATTGAGGGCGAATAAGTCATTCTCTTCTTTTACTTGTCGTGCATTTGGATCTACGTCTATGCTCGATATTTCATAGGCCATTGGATTCATTTCCAACTTAAAATTAGTAAATGCAAAAGAATTGTTATAATCCAACTTGGCTTGTGCGCTTGGCTCTATCGGATCTCCATCAAACATTCGCTCGCAAATATCTACTCCATCTGCAGCCATTGCCACATCATAACTATCAGTAGCAGAGCACATAGCAAACAAAAATCCGCCGCCAATTGTAAAATCTCTTATTTTTTTAACTACCGCCAGTTTAAGTTCCGACACTTTTTTAAAACCGTGTTTGGCTGCCATATCTTCGGCTTCTTGCACTTGTTCTTGGTACCAACTTGCATTTCTATAGCTCGCCCAAAACTTGCCATATTGACCCGTAAAATCTTCGTGATGTAGGTGCAACCAATCGTACAACGGCAGTTTTCCGTCTAGCACCTCATCATCAAAAATAATGTCATACGGAATTTCTGCATAGGTCAAAACCATAGTAACTGCATCATCCCAAGGTTGCGCAGACTTTGGGCTATATACCGCTATTTTAGGCGCCTTAAGTAGTTTTACAACATCAGCATTCACAGCAGGATTAGCAATTTCGTCTTTAATCTGATTTGCTTTATTTTCAGACATTGTGGTAAAGCTAACACCTCGCAACAGGCACTCCTTCTCTATCTTTTCATAGTCATCCACTAAAAAACTTCCTCCTCTATAATTCAGTAGCCACTCTACTTCTTGATCTAGAGCCAGAACCCAGTAAGCTATACCATATGCTTTCAAGTGATTTTTTTGCGAAGCATCCATCGGTATAAGCAATTTATCAGCAAATGCTTGGCTTAGCCCCAAACAAATCAAAAACCCAAATATTATTCCTCTCTTCATAAACCTATTATTTTATCCAATGTGTTGAAATGGTGTACCCCACATAAACGAGTAAAACACCCAATAAATTACTTACTAAAAAGTAACTAAAAAACGTTTTCCATTCTTGCGCTTCCATTAAACGAAACATTTCTAACGCAAAGCTGGAAAAGGTGGTAAACCCACCCAAAAAGCCCACAATGCCTAAAAGGAATAATGTATTATTACCTTTAATAACAAAGTAACTCAACATCCCGATTAAAAAACAACCAAGCATATTTACCGTAAAAGTGGTCCACGGAAAATGAGATGCTGGCTGCACTGCTTGGCTCACTCCCCAACGTGCTGCTGCTCCTAATCCGCCTCCTACAAATACCAAAACTAATTTCATTTATAATAGGTGTAACTAAATATGTATTCTGCTTCTAGTTCTCCTTTCGGATTGTAATTTAAAATATTACTAATCAACCCATTATCAAGATAAAAGTACTCCGATTTTTGATTGATTGTATTATACGAACACGATACTCGGCCTTTCTGATCATA
>JBEAPG010000218.1:0-4321 GCA_041164545.1 Bacteroidota bacterium | reverse complement strand
GAAATGCTCAATTATTTCGAGTGCCAAATTGCGTTGCTCTGTTAAGGTGCTTTCTGCCAATGTAATGGCCTTGCTTAGTGCTCGAATGTCGCCGCGCCCTATAGATTCTATTAATTGTGATCTAGACTCTTTCATTACTCCTGATAAAAAACCCGATTTACACGCTCGCTCACATTTGTCAATATTTCATACGGTATGGTTCCTATTGCCTTTGCCAATTCCTCTACTCTAGGGGTGTCGCCAAAAACGAGAGCCTCGTCTCCCTCTTGACAATCTATATCTGTCACATCACACATTGTCATATCCATACACACATTCCCGACAACTTTGGCGTATTTCCCATTTATTATAAAACCGCCTTTACCCTGACTAAAAAGACGATTATAACCATCGGCATAGCCTACGGCTATTATTGCTATTTGTCGGTTTATTGTAGAAGAATCGTGGAGGCCGTACCCAATTCCTTCCCCTGCTTTTACAACTTTTATTTGAGTGATATACGACTTAAATGTGCTTACCGGTTTCAGCTCGCTAGAAGAACCTTGAGAAGAAATGCCGTATAAGCCAATACCTAAACGAATCATATCCATCTGACTTTCCTTAAACCTTTCCATTCCGGCGGTATTTCCTATATGCTTGATTACGTGTATGGAGAGATTCTTTTCAATTTCAGCACATATATCTCTAAAATCACGAATTTGTTTCATTGTAAATGCATCTTTTTGTGGGTCA
Source organism: Bacteroidota bacterium (assembly GCA_041164545.1). Taxonomy (GTDB): domain Bacteria; phylum Bacteroidota; class Bacteroidia; order NS11-12g; family UBA9320; genus UBA9320. Next base: position 3,589 of record JBEAPG010000218.1, on the reverse strand, counting down.
TCTGCAACTGCTAAATGGCTAAAAACAGAAACGATTTCGACAGAATTGTCGGTTTTGAGCTCTTCAACAAGGGGTTTTAAATCCTTTTTCTCAAATCCTAGTCGGTGCATACCTGTGTCAAACTCCAAATGAATCTTAATCGGATAATTTTTAATTTTAGCTAAGCTTGAAAATGAATATATTGCAGGTTGAATATTTTGTTCTAAGTATGGGTCAAGATGGTTTAAGTCAGGATTTAAAACTAAAATAGGCAGATTAATGCCTGCTTTTCTAAGCTCAATGGCCTCATCGGTATAGGCCACACCCAAATAGTCTATATGGTTAAACTCTAGTAATTTGGCTATCTGAAAACCTCCGCTACCGTAAGCGAGCGCTTTTACCATTGCCATTACTTTGGTTTTAGACCCCACATTTTGTTTCACAATATTCAGATTGTCTTGCATGCGTGTTAGGTTTACTTCTAGCACGGTTTGGTGGGTTTTAGTTTTTAACTTGTCTGCAATTTTTTCAAAAGAAAAATGGCGAGAACCCTTGAGTAAAATCGTTTGATTTTTGAGTTGATAAAACGAAAATGTAGAAATAAAGGCCGACGTATCTTTATAAAATTGTGATGGCAGCCGAAAACAGTTAGAGCACTGCATTATTCTACTTCCTATCCCTATCAATTGCGTGATTTTATGCGTTTGCAATAAATCGTTAAGTTGACGATAGAGCACTTCATCCGCTAGGTGACTTTGTGTTATTTCTGAAAGAATTACAGTAGTTTCACCAGCAGGTTGTTGTTGTTTTAGAAAGTCAAGAGCCATTGCAACAGATTGAAAATCAGCGTTGTAATAATCTAAAATAAGTTGATTTCCATTTGTACCGTTTACTTGTTGCAGTCGCATATCAATAGTAGGCAAATGCATCAGCATCGGAATTATTTCATCTAGTCGCATACCTAATACCAAACAGGTGCAAAGTGCATTAAAAGCATTTTCTACAGATGCCGTATCTCGAAACGGAAGAGAAATAGTGTAAGACTTATTTTCAAAGCTTACCTTAAATGTATTAGCTGTTCTTTCCGTTATTTTTAATTGACATTCTTCCGATTCTCCCCACAAAAACAATGTCTTATTTAAGCGCTGCAAACTTTGCACCACGACGTTGTTATACGCATTACATATCACTATGTCGGATGATGCAAAAAGCAGGAGTTTTTCTTCTAGTTTTTGTTGAGTAGTAATAAAATTTGCATCGTGTGCATCGCCCAAATGAGTAAACACCCCAATAGTAGGCGCAATAATGTTAGCTTGATTATGCATTTCGTCGGGTTTTGATATTCCTGCTTCAAAAACGCCTAGAGTATGGTTTTCATTTAATCCCCAAACAGAAAGTGGCACACCAACTTGGGAGTTGTAGCTTTTCGGATTTTTACATACCGTAAAAGAATGGCTAGATAGAAAAGAAACCCATTCTTTAACTATCGTTTTGCCGTTGCTGCCAGTAATGCCAACGATGGGTATTGAAAAATGTTGTCGGTGAAAAGAAGCCAATTTTTGTAGTGCAACTTGGCTGTTTTCAACTAAAATATAACTGCAACTTATATTAGGCTTTTGTGTAACAACGACCGCTTTTACACCTTGATTAACAGCATTTTCTATAAAGTTATGTCCATCGTTTTTGTCCGTTTTAAGAGCAAAAAACAACGACGTTTTAGGCGACTGAATTTTGCGACTGTCTATACACAACTGATCAATGGTAAGATGGCCATCTCCCTCCAAAACTCCGCCTATACAATCTGCTATTTGAGCTAAGGTGTACAATTGAGCACAAAAGTAGAGATTATATACACTAATTTAGCAGCCTATAAATTCGCTCTAAGTTGGAAAAGAAAAAATATACACCTACCGAAGCAAAATCTAAGATTGCCAAGTATTGTGCGTACCAGGAGCGATGCCACCAAGAGGTGCGTGATAAGCTCTATAGTTATGGCCTATACAAAGACGATGTTGAGCAGCTTATTTATGAGTTAATCCAACATAATTTTTTAAGTGAAGAACGATATGCCATTGCATTTTCAAGAGGCAAGTTCAACTACAAAAAGTGGGGAAGAAATAGAATCAGACAAGAGCTAAAACAAAAAAAGATCTCAGAATTTTGCATAAAAAAGGGGTTGGAAACCATTGATGAATCGGTTTACGAAAGCACTATTATTGAACTGATTACTAAAAAGTTAGAAAGTTTAAAAAAGATGAAGGGATATCAGAAAAATTATAAAGCCGCACAATTTTTAATTTCGAAAGGGTATGAGCCAGACCTAGTTTGGCATACGATTAAAACCCAGTTTTCAGAACAATGATACAAGCTCATTTAAATATACCTAGCCCTTGTCATCAAGTTAAAACTGACTGGCAGAAAGAAGCGGGAGTAGAACTATGGATAAAGCGCGACGACCTTATACACCCCATTATTTCTGGCAACAAGTGGCGTAAACTTTCAGGTATTATTTCTGCATATCAAAACGAGAAATACGAGTCGATAGTCACTTTTGGTGGAGCGTTTAGCAATCATTTAGTGGCAACTGCTTGTGCAACAGCTATTTTGGGCATCACAGCAAAAGCAATAATAAGAGGCGAAGAACCAAAGGAAAGAAATACAGTTTTACAACTTTGTGCGTTGTACGGAATGCAGTTAGAGTTTGTCAGCAGGGAAGCATATAGAGAAACGTGCAGAAAAACGGGAATAGAGAATGGTGTATTATATATTCCGGAAGGTGGTGCTTGTACAGAGGGCACTATTGGTTGCAAATCCATTTTAGCTGAAACCGACTTAACGGGATTTTCACAAATATTTGTGTCTTGCGGCACAGGAACTACTATTGCAGGAATGGCTATACACTTGGCAGAAACCAATAATAGCATTCAACTAAACGGCATTCAGGTTTTAAAAGGAACCGATTATATCAAAAACGAATTGGCGACACTTTATCAAATAGATAGTGTTGTTGTATACGACGAGTTCCATTGTGGTGGATATGCCAAGACTACAACTGAGTTGATAGATTTTTCAAAAGATTTTACTATTCAAACAGGAATAGTCTTAGACCCGATATATACCAGCAAGATGTTTTTAGGAATCAGAAAACTGGTAGAAGAGCAAAAAATAGAAAGGGGAGAAAAACTTTTAGCTGTCCATACTGGTGGTTTAACAGGCTGGTTCGGCAAGTTTGATGAGCTTAAATTATAGCTTAGGCGCTACAAATCCACTCATTTCTAAAAAGGAATATCCTTCACCAGCATTGTGTAGCACAGTAAATTTCATGTGAGTCATATTCTGAAGATATAAATCCACTCTCACCTGGTTTTATTATCTCTTCGGTCGATTTTGGAGAAGTGAAGCTACAATCAGGAATAACAGATATGATTTCTAAATCGTCATTTCCAACATTTTTAAAAGTGAATGTTTTTTTTACAATTTCACCTTGAGTTATGCTGCCTAAGTCGAACTCATTCGTATCAAAAGATATAATTGGCAATAGAACTAACCTATAGCCAGATTAATAAAGCGCTGAAGATTCTTCCGATTCTTCTATTTGTTTTTGAAGGTT
>JBEAPG010000217.1:0-4327 GCA_041164545.1 Bacteroidota bacterium | reverse complement strand
TAGGGCGTAACCTGTAGGAGCAAAGTTATCGTTTGCATTTATTTGAATTGATCTATACGCGATCATCCGGTAAACTCCACTTCATCTTCACACCTGTCGATCCTATTTCGACCCCATCAAAGATAATCTGTCTAAGTGGTTTTTCTCAGATCAACGCTCTAAGCCTATCTTTCCAAGAAACCAATTCAAAGATAAAGAGTGGAAAATTTCTTCGCCATTCCAGATTATCTATGGTGGAGTCGCCGGGCACTGCCCCCGGGTCCAGAATGTGTCCACGTCGCTTCAACGTTTACTAGTTATATATAAACCATCTGGAGAGAATGTCAACAATTATTTTTGCGCAGAATGTAATTGTATCTTTTATGTCACATTGCTTTCTTAGAGAGTTGTCTTGCATCCCAAGCCTGTCTGAAAGCGAAATCACAATACTCAGCTTTTTCGTTGTTTCCCCAGAGTCTTGAAAAGTATGAGTCGTATATTTTCATTACTTCATTATCCGTCCAGTTCTCTGGTATGAGCTGACCTTTTACATAAAAGTAATATCTATTAGCTTCTCTACGTTGAAAATAAGTCACAAAAAAAACCTCCTCTAATACCTGAGTATTTATGAGGAGGTTTTAAACTTGTTACCGGTATCACTTCATGTTAGCGATAACATGAAACAAATTGTTATCAGTTACTTAGTTTAGATACCATTTCTTGAGTCTTTGCAAGTTCAGGATCTGGAACTAGGCCATACTCTGCAAGTGGGCTATTTGGACCTACCATTTCGTCACTCACAAAGAATTCAATGTATTCTCTTAGACCTGGAATTACATCTAGGTGAGCATTCTTAACATAGAAGTAAAGAGGGCGGCTGATTGGATATTCACCATTTGCGATCGCTTCTACAGTAGGAAATACACCACTCACGGTAGTGACTTCTAACTTACTCATGTTATTTTGATAGAAGCTTAGTCCGAATACTCCAAGTGCTGTTTTATTAGCATCTAGTCGTGCAAGTGTTTCAGTATAATCTCCATCGACGTCAACGCTGCGACCGTCTGTACGAATTTTTACACACTCACCAATTTCTTCTTTACTGAGCTTTTCTACTCCTTTAACAGCTTTACAACCGGCTTCCATAACCTTTACGTCAAAAACTTCACGTGTGCCGTGCTTAGTTCCAGGAATATAAGCTAGAATTTCGATTGCCGGAAGAGAAGGATCTACATCGCTCCATAGTGTTGCGGTGCTGTCAGCATGTAGAGCGGTATAAAGTTGAGTAGGTGTAAGATCTTTAATATTTAGAGCACCAATGTTTGAAGCAAATACAATACCGTCGTATCCAATACGAATTTCTGTTACTTTACCGATTGCAGCTTCGCATGCTTCCCACTCAGCTTGCTTCATCTTCGAAGAAGAGTTTGCGATGTCTACTGTGTTAGGACCGGTTCCTTCACAAAGTCTCTTGCGGCCTGCGCCTGAACCACCACCTTCTACTACCGGTGTTTTAAAGCCGAAATTTTCACCAAATGCTTCAGCAACGATAGTAGCATAAGGAAGAACTGTTGAAGAACCCGTTACTTGAACATTGTCTCGAGCAAAAGACATAGTGCCAGCTAGCGAAATAGCTGCTGTTAGCATAATTAGTTTTTTCATGAAAAATCTCCGTGTGATATGTTGCACGTTTTTGTGAAAGACCGGATTGCCTTTCGGTTTCTATATATCAGGTGATTGTAACAGAGTGATAACGTTTGCGTAACGTTTCCAATAAGTTTTGCGTTTTAGTGAATTTTTTTTAAGATGTAAACATATCTCTGTTTCATCACATAATCTACTAATTTGTGCTGGTTCTTAATTTCTTTTGTGTAATCTAATTTTTCTATACTAAGCCCAAAACCTTCTGCTAAAGTATTGATGTAAGACTCTGAAGGAATTCCTGTTAATATATTTTTAGGAGAGCCATTGACGTCAATATCTTTATCAATATTTCTATATCCATTTCCATCCCACGTTGAAGATTCGAGTTGAATATGAACCATAGGATCTTGAGATGGCCAAATGTGAGTATCCAATATTATACAGTCATTAAAGCTTTCACACATGTATTTAAAATATTCTAAGTGTTTTAAGGTATGATAAAACACACCACAACAAAGTATAACATCATATTTGAAGTTGTTGTTTTTTAAGAAAGATATATTGTCTTCTTTTATGAAATCTGCGTTTACCCACCTATATTTCTTCTTAATACTATTGGCTTTAAGTATCAAGCTTTCATTATATTCTACACCTAAAGTAGATTTAGCGCCAGCCTCTAGTGCTGCAAAAGACCATCTTCCATCATGGCTACCTAAATCTAATACTGTTTTGTTTTTATAGGATACAGACTCTATTATATTTTTGTATCTATATTTGAGTCTATTCAAGTCGCTTCCAACCTCACTAGAAGTTGTAAACTCCTGATATTCTTCAAAAAAGCTCATAATCTACCTTTCAAAAATATTCTAAATATTTATAAATAAGCTATATGATTTCATGGAGATAAACAATGTTTGTACAAAAGCAAAAGTTGCAATCTACTATTGGTTGGTCTTGCAATCTTACAGAACAAGAATTAGAAGATCCTTCTGTAACATTTAGTGTTATTTACGATTTCAAAACTCAGCACATGGGGTATGTTTCAGATCCAATTTATAGTGATTGGTTTTCAATTAGTTCTACTTTACCTAAAATGCCAGATTTTGAAATTAATGCTAACAATGAAATTATTAGAACTTTCTATTGGAATGATGAAGCTTCTATGAATTCTGCTTCAATCACCATGGATGCGTTAGATGCTCAATATATCGCAGCAGGAGGTTCTATTCCTTATGTGATAACGACTTTAGAAGAGTATACTATTTAAGTAAATGATTAAAAGTGATAATTGGGTGTTTATACACATCCCAAAAACTTCTGGTACAAATTTTCAAAAGTATATTCTTTCTCAAAACGGCGCAAGAGATTGCCACTCTTTTTATAGCCGCCATTTCACGCATCAGCCTCTTTGGTGGTGGGAAGAAAAAGAAGATATAAAAGATCTACAAACTATAACAATAGTGAGAAATCCTTATTCTCGATTTCTAAGCTTGTATAATCATCTTTCAAACAACGTATCAGGTTTAGAAGACTTTGAAACCTTTTTGAGAAATAAACCTTTTCAAAAAATAAACAAAATGATTGAAGACGAAGTATCAGTTCGTTGGAAAAAAGAAATATCTTATGACTTGTTTTGGCCTCAATATAAGTTTTTAGAAGGAAGCAAAAAAGTAAAAGTATTTAAGCATGAAGAAGATTTAAAAGAACTTGAAACTTTTGTAAATTACAATTTCACAAACACAAATTATAATACAAGACAATATGAGAGAAACTTAAAATCTAGATATAATGACTATACAACATCAGTTATAGATGAATTATATAAAGAAGATTTTATAAAATTTGGATATAAAAATGAACTGTGATATTTTACATATAAAATATGAATATGATCGTGATAAACTTAACGATGAAAGTAAACAAATTAACTATAAACCTGTTCACGTAGACCATAATATTCGTGAAAAAAAAGTTTATGATAGTTTTAAAAAAGAAGAAATAGGTTGGTGGAAGACACAAGAAACTTGGAAATATAGTGAAAAATTTTCTTTAGATCATATTAAAAATTTTTCTGAAACTTCTCGAATATATCATGATTTTAAAAATATTTTAAAACTTACTGATGAAGAAATAAGGATAAGGTTTGTAACACAAAAAATTAATACAGAAGCAAAATCTCATGTTGACGCGACGCCGGCGAGCATAAACTTTTTAATTTATGGTAGTGCAACTCCGATAATTTTTGAAGACGAAAGAGAATATTTTTACGAAGCAGCATTATTAAATGTTAGTAAAGCTCACAGCGTACCTATACAAAGAAAAACTGACAGATTGCTGTTAAAAATGAATCTTTTGACAATGTCATTTGAAACAGCTCGCGAAAGGATTTTAAATGAATTACTTTAATTTGATAGAAAATCCTATCGAGCAAGATACCTGGAAAGTAATTTTAGAAAGAGAAAAACAAGCTCAGTATTTTTCTTACAACACTTATAGAGGAACAAAAACAGACCTTTCTTTTGCTGATGCTTATATTACAAAAGACAATAAATCTAATCCTTTCGATCCATTGAATGTGTTATTAGATAAATTCAATCCGAAGCTTGTGATGCATGAAGATAAAGTAGTTGCATTTATAAAGTTTGATGCCGGGGGTGGAATATTTCCACATACCGATGATAACCCTAAAAGAAGCACCGTATTT
>JBEAPG010000216.1:0-4330 GCA_041164545.1 Bacteroidota bacterium | reverse complement strand
TAGCCTAAAACCACTTGTTAAAAAACAAACGATTATAACCCAAGGTTTTATTGGTAGAAGCCTAAAAAATAAGGTAACTACCTTAGGTAGAGAAGGATCTGATTATACGGCTGCCATTTTTGCGTATGCCTTAGATGCAGAATCGGTAACCATTTGGAAGGATGTAGCAGGGGTAATGAATGGAGATCCAAAGCGGTTTGAAGATGCGGTTCTTATTCCAAAGTTGTCCTACAACGAGGCCATAGAATTGGCTTATTATGGTGCTTCGGTTATTCATCCTAAAACAATACAGCCATTAAAAAACAAAAAGATTCCATTGTATGTAAAGTCTTTTATTAATACTGAGGAAAAGGGAACTGATGTTGTAGAAAATGAAAGTAAAACACTAAATGAAATACAATGCTACATTGTTAAAGAAAATCAAAGCTTGATAAATATAGCTTCCAAGGATTTTTCATTCATTGTGGAAGATAATCTGGAGCTAATATTTAATGCCATAAATGCAGTTGGAATTCAACTGAACTTGATGCAAAATTCAGCGATAAGCTTTGTCGCTTGCTACAATCAAGATGATAAAAAAACAGACGCATTGGTTGAAAAATTAAGTGAAAAATTCAACGTTTTAGTGGATAGCGGCGATACACTGCTAACTATTTTTAATTTTAATGATAGTAATTCCAAGTTGGATAATATAATTGGAGATAGAAAAATCTTGCTGGAACAAAAGTCAAACAGCGCTTTGCAATTGGTATTAACCGAGGGTTAATTGTCACCGTTTTTTACCACTTCTATATCTTCTTCAAAATAGAGGATTTTAGTTGTGCCGCTGCTTTTTAGCTCGAATTTTCCGTTTTTCTTCCCTTCTTTAAACGTGCCTTTCAGTTCTTGGCTGCCATCTTGCGTTGTTTGCACGCAGTATCCGTGTGGCTTTCCATTTTTAAAGGTGCCTGATATGGTTCCATCCGGTGTGGTTAGCTTACCCTTTCCGTTGAAGGTGTTTGCATACATAACTCCCTCATACATATAGCTTTCGCCAGCTATGTACTTGCCAAAACCGCGCATTTCATCTTGAAACCACGCTCCTTCATATCCAGTGCGATTGGCGTAAGTTATTTTTCCTTTGCCTTGTCTTTTACTCATTATAAAATCACCGGAGTATGAAAATCCGTATGATTTTGAATAATAATCGCCTTTGCCCCAGAAGTAGCCAAGTTTAAAGTCTCCACTGTATTTGTTTCCAAAGGAATCTACATATTCGCCTTTACCATGTGGCAGGCCATAGCTCCAAGCTCCCTTGTAAATAGCAGTACCATTACCCCACATCATTGTCCCATTTCCATCCAAGCAATTTCCTTCTATTGCTTTTCCATCTGGTAAAAGTCTGATCCCCCAGGCTTTAAACACCTCATCCGCTTTGGTTTGTAGCAATACTGTAGTAGCTGTCACACGCACCATTGTTAGTTTACCATCTGTAAAATACATGTCTGTGATGTCATTATCGGTAGAATAGCGTTTCACAAATGGATTCTCGGTTACTTCTTCCAATGCCCCAATCGAGGCTTCAATTTGCGCTATTGTTTGTCCCCATTTTACCCTGTATGGCAATTCATTTTTGTATTGCTTAAAGGTATAACCGCTGTCGTAAGCAGTAATTCTATATAAACTCAAATCAGAGTTAAATTCGAGTACAGCACCATTTTCAACATAGGTTTGCTTGTAGGTTTTAAGATATGGTAAAAATGACTCTTCGGCATTTTTTAGAGATTTAAGATAATTAGTAAATCCCTCGTTGTTGTATGACGAACCAAGATAGGCGAGAGGTGATTGCCCAAATGAGTATATAGAAAGAAAAAAACCTAAGACCAAGACTGAAATTCTGTTTAACATTGATTTATAAATACGTAGTAAAATAACAAATGTAGTTTTATGTACTTAGTACTTTAGCAAATTTCCTACCAAACTTATTTTATTTTGGATGGTTAAGTACTCAGTTTTTAGTTAGACGAAATTGGATGCGATTTGGTTGTTTAATCAATTAGTATTCATTTAAAAAATAGCGTATAAACGCATAATTGTTAGTTTTGCAACGAGTAAAAAAATGAATAAACACAAGGTTACTTTTCGGTTTGAAACGGAGAAAGAAAAGGTGGTGACCGTAGAGGTAAACGAAGGCGATAGCATATTAGATGCAGCGTTAGATAACGATTTGCATCTAAATCACAACTGCGGGGCTGTTTGTGCGTGCAGTACTTGCCAGGTATATATTGATAAAGGAATGGACAGTCTTCCTGAAATTTCTGATAAAGAAGAGGACTTTATTGACAGAGCCATAAATCCAAAAATAAACTCACGGTTAGGCTGCCAGTGCATTATAAACGCCGATATTGAAGTAACCATTCCAGACCAAAGTAGCATAATAGGACATTAAGAAATGAGCGAAAATAAATTTTACGAACCACCAATGCAGTGGTCTGATTATGAAGATATTGCATTAGCCTTATACGAAAAGTTTGGTGATGAATTTGGCGAATCTCAAATATATAGAATACGATTTACAGACTTATTAGAGTGGGTTTTAAGCCTTCCTAATTTTGAAGGAAAACGAGAAGATAGCAACGAAGGACACCTGGAAATGATACAAAGCAGCTGGGTGTACGAATGGCGAGACAACCAATAATTAACTGCCATTGATACTCGATAAATTTGCCCAAATAGATACCTTTTTACTCGATGTAGATGGTGTGCTAACCAATGGATCTGTAATTGCTACCGATGGCGGCGAAATGCGACGTTCGTTTAATATAAAAGACGGATTTGCACTACAATTCGCTGTAAAACAAGGTTACAATGTCATTATTATCAGCGGTGGAAATGCGGAAGGGGTTAGGTCTAGGCTCAAGAATTTAGGAATTAAACACGTGTTTACCGGCGTTGCAAATAAGCGTGATTTTTTACTGAAATTAAGCGAAGATATGTCGCTTGACTTAGATAATTGCTTGTATATGGGCGATGATTATCCAGATATTTCGGTAATGAACTTATGCGGATTAAAGGTTTGTCCGAATGATGCTGTTTGGGAAATAAAAGAAAACAGCGATTGGATAACGCAATCCAATGGAGGGGAAGGAGCTGTGCGCGAGATTATAGAGCGAACGCTGCTAATGCAAGATAAGTGGGAAAGTTCGGACCACTCTGTATGGTAATGCATACAAGTAAGTTGTATTGTTAAACTAACCTCTAAGTTTCAAATATATTTTTGCTTTGATGTTAAAGCGAATCGTAAAGAACAAATACCCTATTTCACTTATCGTTTTTGTGGTTTGGATGTTTTTTTTCGATACCAATAGTATTGTATTTATGTACAAACAGTACAACGAATTAAAAGACCTAAAACAGCAAGAAGAATTTCTGCAAAAAGAAATTGTAGCTATGACAAAAGAAAAAGAAGATTTGTTTAGCAACGATGACAAACTCGAGAAATACGCACGCGAAAATTTTTACTTCAAAAAAGACGATGAGGACGTCTATGTCATTGAAGTAGAAGAGGAATAGTTTTTAGAACGGATATTTCCTGATAATTTCGAGCAGTTGTGCGTGGGCAGAAACCGTTCCAGCTAAAATGGAATTACCAAAGATGTAATTATCTCCCTCAGTAAAATCCGTTACTCTGCCTCCTGCTTGTTGCACGATATAAGCACCGGCAGCCACATCCCAAGGACTTAGATTCAACTCAAAAAAACCATCGAATTTACCGCAGGCAGTGTATGCTAGGTCAATTGCCGCACTTCCTATTCGGCGTAATCCTTTCGTTTCTTGCATTAAGATTTTTAATACACTTAAGTAACTTTCCATCTCATCAAAACTGTAATACGGAAAACCTGTAGCAATCAGTGTATCTATCAAGTTAGTTCTTGGCGAAACCGAAATCTTTTCCCCATTAAGACAAGCCCCAGATTCATCTGCAAAGTACAATTCATTATCCATTGGGATATAAATCGCACCAATTGTCGTCTTCCCATCTTCCACCAGAGCTATGGAAATAGAATATTGCCGATGCCCGAAAAGGTAGTTGGTGGTGCCATCCAGAGGGTCTATAATCCAGTATTGGTCCGACTTGTGCTGGTCCGTAGTCCCTTCTTCGGTTATAAAACCCGCATTCGGTGTTATTTTTAATAAGCCCTCCACCAGCATCTTTTCACTTTCAATATCTACATAGCTCACCAATTGGTTCAAACTTTTTTCGTTGATATCACTTGCAATCACCTTTTTTTGTTGGGAGATTTGGAAGGAGGATACGGAGGTGAGGAGGGGTTTGAGAGTGTTATACATT
>JBEAPG010000215.1:0-4337 GCA_041164545.1 Bacteroidota bacterium | reverse complement strand
AGTTTTATACGCCAAAAATCATCAAGGGGTACCCCTTGATGATTTTTGAATAACTTTGTTATTCAATTAATAAAAGGTACTAAACAGGGGAAGCCTACATCACCATTGTTGTGCGTTCGGTGTTTTTTTTTCGGTTCGTCATTTTGATAGTTTTAATATTTTAAATGCTCCTTGTCCAACGATTAAAAATACAATTGTCCCAACTATTAGGTCGGGATATTTTGAATTTGTCAAATAAACAAGCCCCCCTGCTACAATTACACCAAGATTTACAATTACGTCATTTGAAGTAAAAATCATACTTGCTTGCATATGTGCTTCATTGCTTTTGCTTTTTTGTAGTAGATACAAGCAAAGTCCGTTTCCAATTAGTGCAAGAATTGAAATAATAATCATTGTCTGAAATGCAGGAATTTTTTCAAGTCCAACGAAGCGTCTAATTACTTCTGCAAATCCAAAAATAGCAAGGGTCAACTGAAAATATCCTGCTGATTTGGCAATATTCTTTTTTCTTATCATTGACCCACCAACTGCAAAAAGTGCAAGTCCGTAAACAATACTGTCGGCAAGCATATCTAAACTGTCTGCAACAAGTCCCATTGAGTTTGAAATAAAACCTGTCGTAAGTTCAAGTGCAAAAAAGAATAAGTTGATTGCTAAAACTTGCCAAAGTAATTTTCTTTCGCGGTCTGTATTGTTGCTACTTACCTGATGATCGCCTGCCGAAGCGCTGTCAATGATTGAGGTGTCAAACTTTAGATTGTCAAGTCGCTGAAAAATTTGGTCGTAATTGTCAGTATGAAAAACGGTAAGTTGTCGGTTTGGAATATCAAAGTCTAAGGAATTGATGTTAGTCAAGTCGGCAAGTTTCATCCGAATCATTTGTTCTTCGGATGGGCAGTCCATTTTCGATATTTTAAATGTCGTTTTTTGCATTGTTTATCGTTGTTGGTTAGGTCGTCCTACCATTGGCTATAACATCAGTATATACAAACCCCAAACTCCCAGTGTCGTATATTTCCCTTATGTGCGACACTTGGTTCTAGTTCATTTGTTATCTTTATTTTGGCAAATAAAATGCATTGTTTAGCGCAGTGCTAAAATACAAAAAGAAATATACTGGACGTACATCCAGCTTTTTTAATTCTGCGTGGTAGAAAAAGCACAGAAAGTAGCTACACCGATTTTAGCAGATACGGCTGTTTCATCTAACCACAATTTTGTGGTTTTGTAGCAAATTCGAAATAAAAAAATGATTGCTCTGAAGTAGCTATTCGCTATTTTTCGATAGCGGCTATCAATTGAGGGTCAAGTGGTTTTACGCCTGATTCGTAGTGCGCTACCAGGTTTCCATTTTCATCTATTAGAAACTTATTGAAATTCCAACCCACTTTGTAGTTGTCTTTTCCATTCAGTTCTCTCTTGGTTAACCATTGATATATAGGATGTTGGTCGCCTCCTTTTACGTCTATTTTAGTTGTTATTGGGAATGTAACCCCATAGTTAGCAGAGCAGAATTCTGCAATTTCTTCTTTGCCTCCAGGCTCTTGTCCCATAAATTGATTGCACGGAAAACCGATAATTTGCACCTTGTCTCCGCACTCTTCGTTCAGTTTTTGCAAGTCGGCATATTGTGGTGTGTACCCACATCGCGAAGCTACATTTACTATTAGTAGTTTTTTCCCTTTAAAGTTTTCCATTTTAAGGGTGTCAGTTTCGTTTAAGGCAAGAATGGATAAATCGTAAAAATTTGTGCTTGGTGTACTCATAGTGCTATTAGAATTTGTGGTTGTGTTTTGCGATTGGCTAGAGCAAGATGCTAAAACTAAGCCGAGTGTTAGTATGTATATGGCTTTCATTGTTGAAATAACAATGCAAACTAAGCTAAGTTTGTCTTAAAATTAAACCTATTGCTAAACCAAAGCTGTAGATTTGTGTTTTGTACCATAATGACTGAAGAAAAGTATACCTCTATTTACTACACGGGAGAAGCAAAATTTTCGCCTATTCCGCTAAGTGTTTCCTCGCCTGTCATTAATCCTGAAAATAAGGGCAAGATAAAAGCAAGTGCTGTGGAGGCTATGCAAAAACAGGCTGAGCAGCAAATTTCAATGCTACGCAAACAAGCGGAAGTCATTATGAATCAGGTGCGTGAGATAGAAAATAGACTTCAAGTGTCTTATGGAATTTACGAAGCCGAAATAAAATTCACACCTCAAATCAACGATTTCTATCACTTGTATGAGAAAGAAGGGAAGAAAATTTTATCCTTTATATCACCAAAAGAGTGGGGTGCAAAAATGCCGTATGACAAATTTCTTGCTACCGTAAAATTGTTGCCTGACAAGACGTGGGAGGTGATTGAAAGTACCACAATGGCGGTGTCAACCAAAGATTAAGTCTTATCGTTTTTTTCGCTTTTTCTGGTCTTTCTGTATTTTTTCTAGTGCATCCATTGTAATAATGAATGGTTGGTTGGTTCTGCAATTAAATGTGCTTAGGTAATCAGCAGAAACGGTATAATGCATTTGCCAACCAGCAAATTTTGCATATAACATTAAGGTGCAAACGTCTGTAGCAGTTATAAAATCTCCTGTTTCTTCAGAATGATTATGTACTGTAATTCCGGCATTTTCAGAGGCATCATCTTTCTTTCGATACTCAATAGGAATCAGGTTTTTATGCAGTGCTTTTTTACTTTTTAGGGTATAGTCATCATCAAATTCAAGAAGATAGTCGTTACCTAAAAGTACCACGCCGCTTTGTGTTGGCCCAGTTAGTATGTATACTTTTTTTTCTTTGGAAGTGATAAGTGGTATGAGATTTAGGTTGGTGTTTGAATATGTCTTAAAAAAGGTGTCATTCGTTACTTCATCTAAAGCTGCTTTACGTAGTTTGAATAAGTCATTTTCCAAAGGTGTAAAATTGCGAAGCGTTAAATCAGCATTTGCTTTGTCTAAGTTGTACGTGGAGTCAAAAGTGATTGTACCCAGCACATCTGGGATTTCGCCATAAGAAAAGAAAACACAAGTGGGAACCTCCTTATCTAAATATGAAAAGTAGCCCGCTATCTTTTCTCTATCACCAAACTGCATTAAGAAAAGATCTGTACCATACCAAGATGCCATTTCGGTTTGGTACAAAAGTTTACCTTCAGCCATTATCTCCGCTGCTTTTTGTTCTAAGTTTTGAGCTTTTAGCACAAAGGGAATAAAACATAGGAATAGCATTATCTTTTTCATATATGAACTAATTTTATGGTTAAAATCTCCAAGCGACAAATCTACTTATTTTATTTCCTTGCCCCATTTCAATGGTTTTTACTTCTTTGGCTTTTATTCTGGTAAGTACTTTTTGTAGTTCGGTTACATTTCCTCCTTTACTTACCAAGGTAGTAAACCAGCCCACCTGATTTGCGAAATGAGCACTTTCAATAATCATTTTTTTGATAAAAGCGAGCTCTCCGCCAGGATACCACAATTCATTGTGCTGGCCGCCAAAACTAAGTTGCAGTTCAGTGTGTTTTTTGCCTGTAAGTTTTTTTAGCTTTTTAAGGTTAGACGAAATGACTTCCTGCTCCGAAGCGTGAAAGGGAGGGTTGCAAATGGTTGCGGCAAACTTGTCGGTTGGTTGAATAATGGTGTCAAATATTTTTTGAGGATTCTGTTGCTTTAGGATACTTATTTTTTTGGTTAATGATGGATTGGCGTTTATGATAGCATTAGCCACTTTTACTGCTTTATCATCTACATCACACCCCACAAAATCCCAATCATACTCCAACGCTCCCAGTATCGGATAAATGCAGTTTGCTCCTGTGCCAATATCCAATATTTTAGTGTTTGCTCCTCGTGGAATGTCCCCTTTATTTTCGGCAGCTAATAAATCGGCGAGGTAGTGAATATAGTCTGCTCTTCCAGGTATCGGTGGACACAAATACCCTTTTGGTATATCCCAAAACTCAATGTTATAGTCGCTGTTTAGCAGCGATTGGTTAAGCAGTTTTACGGCTTCTGCATTAAAAAAATCAAGGGTTCTTACTCCATATTTGTTTACCGTTACATAATTAGCCAACTGTGGAGTTTGAGCAATAAGAGCATCAAAATTGTACGATTTGTTGTGTTTATTCCTAGGATGAAGTTTGAGTTTAGAAGCCTCTGACATTGTTTGCTTGAGCCTACAAAACTAATTGATAAACTTACTCCACTAAAATAGATTGGGAAACTAAGTTTTGGCCTTGTTCTATTCTTAAAATGTAAGTGCCTTGAGCTATTTCGCTTATGTCTAAAGTATTTTGAACACCCTCGATTTGTTTTTCCAATACTTTTTCTCCTAAA
>JBEAPG010000214.1:0-4346 GCA_041164545.1 Bacteroidota bacterium | reverse complement strand
TAATGTATCGCCTCCAATAATTTTCCCATTCCATTCTCCAACCAAACGAGAATTTTTTGATTTCAATGTCAATTTTGGACCGTCTTCGTACTTGCAGCTTGCAAAATTGAAAGCAATAACGGCAGAACAAATGGTAACTAAGCTAACTTTTGTAGGTGTGTGCATATTAATTAGGGTATTTAAGTTGTCTCAAAAATACATTTAAAATTGAAACGTAAGAAATTAGAATACTATATTTAATCTATTTTTTCAAATTCCCACTTCTCACCATCGTTATCTTCAAATGAAAATTCATCGTTAGTCAGCTTAAGAATTTCAGCGTAAATCAGTTCGCCATCAATAGCTAACAGCATTTCATCTTTGTTTTCTTTCCATTCCCAAGTTCCTAAATAGGAATAGCTGGATTCATACGTTTGACCATAATATGAATAGGAATAAGAAAATTCAAATTTTAAATCACCATCTTTTTCAAATTCCATTATGACAGTTTGAGTTTCGTTGGAATTGGATTGAAGTAATTCGCCAGCTACAATTTGAGCATCCCATTTGCCTATAAGTCGACCGTTTTTACTTCGTAAAGAAATAGCCGGCCCATCTTCATACCCGCAACTGGTGAAATTGAATAAAATAACTGCACTCACTAGTGTAGCAGCGCTGATGTTTCGTGTTTTCATAATCTTGTTTTTTTAGAGTTCAAAAACAAAACTAGGTTTTATATTCTATAAAATCAAAATGAATGCACTTACGGCACAGGATCATAACTATCTTTTTTGCTCCATGGGTGACAACTTAGTATGCGCTTTACAGCCAGATAAAACCCTTTAAAAGGACCGTGTTTTTGTAAAGCTTGTACCGCATAAGCGCTGCATGTAGGAGTGTACCGACAGCTTGGCGGTAAAAAAGGAGAAATTACTTTTTGATAGATTTTTATTGGGATTAGCAATAAAAGTGTGAGTAAATCACGAAAGCCTTTTAACAAATTCATCAATGGCCAAATTTAGTTGTTTATCCAATAGGGTGTAAGAAACAGGTTCATTATTTAGGTAGAGTATGCCTATTGCATATTTATCTTCGCTCGGAATGGCAGCATACATTTTAGCTTTGTTCAGTCGGTACACTTCTCGCAATTGACGTTTAATTTGGTTGCGATCCACAGCGCGCTTAAACTTACGCTTGCTTACCGATAATAAAACTTGAGCAGGAAAAGGAGTTTTTAGATCTGTTTTTAGATACACAAACAGAATTGGTGGCTTTAAAATGCTGATGCCTTTTTTTTGAAAAATAGCATCAATACTATACTTGTGAGTAAGTTTCTCTTGTTTATGAAATGTATGTTCAGACCCCACAGACTATTGGGGTAAGCGATTAACGTTTGTGACTTGGCTCGTCAGATACAGTAAGTTTTTTTCTGCCTTTTTTACGACGCGCAGCAAGTACTTTTCTACCGTTTTTACTAGCCATTCTCTCTCTAAAGCCGTGCTTGTTACTTCTTTTTCTTCTGCTTGGTTGAAACGTTCTTTTGCTCATCTGTATAAAATCTTAAAACCTGTGTATTGCTTTTTTATAAAAGGCTTGCAAAAGTAATATTTAATTTAAAAAATGCTAACTGCTAGCTTTCATTTTCTAAAATTTCTTTTGCCTCTTTCATTTCATTCTTCTCTTTTTCGCCTTCTGTTGGATATTGTAGGTTAAGTTGGGTAAGCGCCTCCGTTACTATACTTGCTACCATTGCACGCATAACTGGCTTATTGTCAGCAGGTATAACATACCAAGGGGCGTCTTCGTCTGCTGTATTTTGAATGGCCATTTCATACGCTTGCATATATACATCCCAATGTGCTCGTTCCTTTAAATCACCAAAACTGAACTTCCAATTTTTCTTAGATTCCTCAATTCTGCTTAAAAAACGTGCTTTTTGCTCTTCTTTACTCACGTTTAAAAAGAATTTTAATATCAAAGTGCCGCTTGCAGCGAGGTGTTTTTCCCAATTGCGAATGCTTTTATAGCGCATTTGCCAAAAGTGCTCATCCAAATCTTCAAGTTTTGTAACGCTGGGTATGTTTTGACCTAATACATATTCAGGATGCACTTTGCACACCAAAACTTCCTCGTAGTGGCTTCTATTGAAAATGCCAATTCTACCGCGCTCTGGCAAAGCCAAGTTGCATCGCCACAAAAAATCGTGGTCCAATTCATTTTTACTAGGTGCTTTAAAACTGCTTACCTGAAAACCAGTAGGATTTACCCCACTAAAAACTGAACGAATAGTGCTGTCCTTGCCCGCTGCGTCCATTGCCTGAAAAACCAATAGCACCGAATGATTATCGGTAGCATATAGTTTATTTTGCAATTTGGCCATTTCTTTATTGGCTTTGGCAAGCAATTTTTCGGCCTCTTTATTTGTATTTATACCACCAGCGTAGTGGCTTGAATATTGATTTAAAGTAAAGTTAGTTCCATCGCGAACTACCAGGTTTTCATCGTTTAAAAATGATTTCACAAAGCAAAAGTACTTGATTAGAAATAGTAATATAAAATTTCATTCCATCCCTCAATTTGTAAGCGCAGTGGCGAGGCGTTATTTTTTTGTAAGGGAGTTAAGTCAAACGAAACAGATGTTTTAATAAGTGCTTCACAGTTATCCATATCTTTAAAGGCGAAGCGAAGCATACGTTTAGGTAAGTCAAGGGTGTTATCTGTAAAATCTTCGTAGTCATATAAATGCATTTCCGAAGTGCCACATCCACCACCATATTGGTAGGTTAGTTCAAGGCATTTTCCAGCTAGCACAATCGTGTCCAACCAAAATTCATCCCGAGGGCCATTATCGTAATCCCATTTGCTTAACACAACAACCTTGTCACAATTGGATTGAATAGGAGGGTCAACTTCACAACCAACAACTAAAATAAGTGCGCAAAAACAAGATGTTAATAGGCTTTTCACACCGCTAATTTACAGCTTATGAAGTCAAATAGTTAACCATTTGCTATTTCTTACTTAGATATGAAAATGAAATCTTAAGTTTGACACACAATTAGTAAAATATGAAAGTAAAGTTTTGTGGAGCTGCAAGAACAGTGACTGGAAGTTGTCATTTAATTACCACAGATGATGGAACCAAAATATTGCTCGATTGTGGATTGTATCAAGGCAATGACCCAGATTTTGATGATTTTAATCAAGAGTGGTCTTTCAATCCAGAAGATATTGACGTATTAGTACTTTCACATAGTCATGTAGACCACGCAGGTCGTATTCCTAAACTGGTAAAAGATGGTTTTAAAGGAGATATAGTATGCACAAGTGCTACGCGAGATTTGGCTGCTATTATGCTGCTAGACAGTGCGTTTATACAGGAAAAAGACAATATTTGGATAAATAAAAGGAGGGCACAACGTGATTTGCCACCTATGGAGCCGCTTTACACAGTAGGCGATGCCCAAAATGCAATGACGCAGTTTGTAGGAGTGAGCTATGATAGATGGTTTAGAATTAGTAAAAATGTCGAAGTTATTTTTAATGATGCGGGGCATATTTTAGGAAGCAGCAATGTGACTTTGCGCATAGAAAAAGACAATCGCCATTTTGAGTATGTAGGTTTTACAGGAGATATTGGAAGACCAGATCGGCCCATTTTACGAGACCCACAACCTATGCCAGCTTGTGATTATTTGATTTGTGAATCTACCTACGGAGGGCAAACCCACCAGGGAATGCCAAATGATGAAGAAGACTTACTAAAAATAATAAAACATGCGTGCGAAGAGAAAAAAGGCAAACTCATTATACCTGCATTTTCGGTTGGAAGAACGCAGGAGTTGGTGTATATGATGGATAAATTGGATACTGCTGGCAAATTGCCCAAAGTGCCTGTATATGTGGATAGTCCGCTAGCTATAGATGCTACTGATATCTTTATGATGCATCCTGAATGTTATGATTTGGAGTTGTTGGATTATATGCGAAAAGACCCGAATCCTTTTGGATTTAGAAAACTAAAATTCACCAAAAAGGCAGAAGAAAGCAAGGCTATAAATGCCTACACGGGGCCGTGTATTATTATATCAGCAAGTGGTATGATGCAGGCAGGTAGGGTAAAGCACCATTTGTTTAATAATATAGAAAACGAGCGAACCACCATTTTGGTAGTAGGTTTTTGTGCCGAAGGAACGTTGGGTAGAATAATTAGAGATGGTGCCGATACAGTGAAGATTTTTGGGGAAGAAAAGCGAGTGAAAGCAGAAGTAGTAATTATGGACAGCTTTAGTGCGCACGGCGATCAACAAGAAATGCTTGATTTTTTGAAGTGTCAAGATAAGAGTAAACTCAAAAAGATATTTCTT
>JBEAPG010000213.1:0-4393 GCA_041164545.1 Bacteroidota bacterium | reverse complement strand
CTAAAACCACATTGGCTTCAGTAGCTGTGCTTAATATGGATGATGCGGGAGATATCGCTCCAGCTGCAGCAATGGGAATGCTGATCTTTTTTACAAATGCCGCAGTAAGGATTGCTTATGTGGTCTTCACAAAAAATATCTTGTCACGTTTTCAAAATTGGAGATTTAAAACAGCTTAAATCAATTTCTTCTTCTTTAATCTATTCTTTCTTTACAATATTTTTAATTGGAACAAACCACTTCCTGAATACCCAATATTTTCAAGCATTTAATATGCACAGTTTTTATTAAAAATATTAATTTTTGTAATAAAAATTTAACAGAATTGACTATAATATGTATTCATAAATTTTAAGGAGGAAATATGTTAAAATTATTAACATTATTATTACCTATTTCTCTATTCTCGCTTGGTGCCGAGGCAGGCTCTCACTCCGGATGTAAAGCCATTACTGTCTCTGACATGATGGGCATCTCTGAAGGAGCATATCCTCAGCAGTATGAATTAGAGGAATTTGAGAACCTAGCTAAATGTGAACTTTCATTTAGTGAAAATCCCGATATTAATGCTCAAAACGATCGTATTCGTGGTAACGGTAAGTTAGCAAGTGTTGCAGACAGATTGCCTTCAGAGCCATTAGTAGTTGTTCCGTATGACACTATTGGCCAATATGGCGGCACACTAAGAATGCTAGCTAATGCTACTGAATCAGGAACCTCTGATATGTTATCAGTGCGCCATGTAAATTTTGTCCGTTTCTCTGATGACCTTCAGACAATCGTTCCAAACGTAGCCAAAGCTTGGGAGTGGAATTCTGATTTTACAGAATTAACCTTTTTTTTAAGGGCCGGTCATAAATGGAGTGATGGCGCTCCTTTTACAGCTGAGGATGTTAAGTTTTGGTATGACAATTTAATGTTTGATAGCAACGTTCGTGAAAAGCCCTATGACTACCTACAAGTTGCTGGAGAAAGAATGGAAGTAGAAGTGGTCAATGATACTACTGTGAAGTTCATTCTTCCTGCTGCCAAGCCAGGTTTGTTATCACACTTTGCTACATCTTATTGTCTAGGGTTTGCTCCTAAGCACTTCTTAGGTCAGTATCATCCAGATGTGAACCCTAATGCCGATCAGTTAGCTCAAGAGGCAGGCTTTGAAAATGGGTATGCTGTTTTATCAGCCTATTATGGAAACTCATGTTGGACTGATACGCCCTCTCCAATGTTATCAGCTGCAGATAAAGTCGATAACCTTCCAAAAGATGCTTATCCTAGTCTAGAAGCCTATGTAACAGTAGCGGAAACATCAGAAGGTAGAAAATTTGCTGCTAATCCATACTTCCATATGGTTGACACTAAAGGTAATCAATTACCATACATCAGTGAACAAAATGAAACTTTCATTCAAAATAACAATGAAGTTAGAATGCTGAAGTTAACCAATTCAGAAGTAGAATATCTTGCGCAGAATCTTGCCTTAGAATTTGCTCCTCAGCTTTTAGATGGTGCAGAAAAAGGTAATTATTCAGTTGATATTAAACCAGGTGTTTCTATTCCGGTTTTCAGTTTTAACTATAATATTACTGACAAAGATAAAAACACTGTCTTTAATGATGTTCGCTTCCGTGAGGCAATGTCACTAGCTATTGATAGGGGAGCTATTAATGATGCGGCATACTTTGGGTTAGGAAACCCACAGCAGTATATTCCGTTTTCTCCTGCTCCAAGCTTTGTGGACTCTAAATACCTAAATCATAAAATTGCCTATGATCCCGATGAAGCAGGCAAGTTGCTTGATGCAGTTGGATTAGTGGATAGCGATGGTGACGGTATGAGAGAGTATAATGGAAAGCCATTTACTTTGAATATGAACTTTTCTGATCAAGGCTTACCTTTAATTGAAGCAGAGATAGTTGCTCAAAACTGGACAGACGTTGGTATTAAGACGACTTTCAAGCAAGTAACAACGGATGAGTATCGAACAGCACAATCGGCAAACGAACTAGAGGTTCACTTGTGGAAAAAAGGACAACCTTTGCCTACAATTCTCTCTACAAATGAGCTATTTGTTCCGCCATTTGAAAACTACTTTGGCCACCGTAATGGAATGTTATGGGCAGAGTATTTAGATACTAATGGAGCCTCTGGTGTCAAGCCGCCTCAATATATTTCTGATATGATTGCAGATATAAATGAGTTCCAAACCCTTGTGGTTGGATCTCCCGAGTCAGATAAGTTAGGGGCAAAATTAGTAAAAACTATGACAGAGAATCTATTGTTCATTGGTACCGTTGCTGGTCCAGCTCCGATCTATCATCGAAACGAGCTGCAGAACTTCCCAGAGTTCAAAACAGCATCATATGAGTACTACAGAACATACCCATATAGACCTCAACAGTGGTTTTTAGCTGAGTAGTCAAAGAAACTTATAATTAATTTACATACGGACAGTTTAAACTGTCCGTATTTCTTATTTATATAAATGAAAAATATCTACCAGTTCATAGCCGTCAGATTTGGCTTATCCATCATTACGCTTTTACTAATAAGCTTTATTGTTTTTTCATTGATGGAATTAGTGCCAGGAAATTGTGCAGAGAGATATTTGTCTTTTAAACAAAGTAGCGGACAAAATATTACGTTTCAAGATATTGCCGCTGAAGAAAGAAGGTTAGGGTTAGATCGCCCTTTCCTAATTAGATATAGCAGTTGGGTTTTAAATGCATTTCAAGGTGATTTTGGAACTAGTTGTATTATGCGAGTAGATATTAGCACTCTTTTAATTCCAAAATTTGGAATGTCCCTTGGCATATGTATAGTTGCTTTAATCCTGGCTTATAGTTTGGCCATTCCATTTGGAATTATCTCCGCTACAACGAAAAATAAAATTTTAGATAGTTCTCTTAAGTTTTTTAGTTATCTGGGTTTGGCGCTTCCAAATTTTTTAGTAGCTTTAGCGGTTATGTTATTCTCTACTATTTATTTTGGCGATACTTTAACCGGTCTGTTTTCTCCAGAGTATCAAGATGCTCCTTGGAGCATGAAAAAATTTCTAAACTTTTTAGCACATGCTTGGCTTCCAATTTTTATTTTAGGTTGGGCGGCTACCGCCCTTGCGCTTCAAACTGTTAAAGCATTAGTAATCGATGAGAATAAAAAACTCTATGTGACAGCTGCTAAAGCAAGAGGAGTTACTGGAAAAAGATTATTATTAAATTATCCAACTCGCCATGCATTAAGTCCTCTAATTAATTCAATTGGCTTTGATTTAAATCGTATTTTTAATGATTTACCGATTGTTGCGCTCATCTTGGCTATTACTGATGCTGGTTCTTTGCTTCTTCAAGCACTAGTTCGCTCAAATGACCAGCAATTAGCCGGGGCAATTATTTTTTTAATGACCGCAACTATTATTATAATCAACTTTATAACTGATATTGTCCTATCTATCATTGACCCTAGGGCGCGCAAAGGAATGTTAAATCAAAAATGAGCCGAACAGAAATTCTCTCACAAAAACAATTAGTCTTTCAGCGCTTTAAAAAAAATAAATCCGCTAAAATAGCTACTTTTTTTCTCTTTTTTCTTATTTCCTTGGGTATTTTTTCCGACTTTTTATCTCCCTGTAAACCAACAATCGCAGGCGCGGACAAGGATTATATTAATGGGGCACCCCAAATACCCCGATTTTGGGATGAAAATGGTTTTTCTATTCGACCGTTTTTGTACTCCACGGAGAGAACAAGATCAATTGAAACGAATTTTCGTTGGGTAGAAACAGTCAACAAAGAAGAAAGACGCTACGTTTATTTTTTTGTCAAAGGATGGGAGTATACCTTCTTAGGAATAACCTTTGATAGACATTTATTTGGTGTTGATAAAGGGCAAATTCATATTTTTGGCACCGACGACACTGGTAAAGATATTTTTTCAAGGACATTAAAGGCAATTTTTATTTCCTTGGCCGTCGGTCTGTTGGGCTTGGTGATCAAACTTTTTATGTCTCTTTTGGTGGGAGGTTTGGCCGGATATTTTGGCGGATGGGTAGACAGTATTTTATCAGCTATTACAGATGCAATCCGAACAATCCCTCCAATTCCACTATTTATGGCTCTGGCAGCCTTTATTCCAGATACCTGGAGTGCAGAAATGCGTTTCTTTTATATCGCAACTATTTTAGGGTTGGTAGATTTTCCTACCTTGGCTCGTCGACTTAGAACCCATCTTCTTTCAGAGCGAAATCAAGAATATATCCTTGCGGCTCAATTATGCGGAACAAGTACATTTAAAATAATTTATAAGCACTTATTGCCAAGTTTTACTAGCTATATAATAGTTGATACCTTAATAAACTTTCCTTATATGATTTTAGCTGAAACATCTTTAAGCTTTA
>JBEAPG010000212.1:0-4396 GCA_041164545.1 Bacteroidota bacterium | reverse complement strand
ACCGCAAAACTAAGCGAACCAATCAAGAAGACACCATCAAATGACTTAACTATTCGTGTAAGATTGGATTACTAAGAGATGATGAAATGCCAAAAAAGAAATTTGGACCAGATGACATATTTCACAACACGGTAAAAACATATCCTCAGTACGATATAGAATATTATTTTAATCAATCTTATATTAATAATCGACAAACTCAGGGAAATAGAGTTCAGAGTGGATCTATCTCTCTCTATGAATTAAACGTTGATAGAGAGGTTGGCGTTGTTAGTCTCATTCACCCTTTTATAACTAAAAATGAAAATGAGTTTGATTTTGTTTTTACAAATGTTACTGGTAATTTATCTACAACAGAATATAATCAGTTACCAAATGCTACAGATATAGAAAGTGCTTATCCATTAACATCATCCGTCTCAAGAGAACTGTTGATAGGTGCCGGGGCCGGTCCCTCCTATACTAGTTTTCAAATAATTGATGGAGTTTCATATGAAAATTCTATTTACAAAATTTATGCACTTGAAAACACTTTAAACAAAAATCAAATTTATAGTCCAAAGTTTGATTATGACAAATATTATATTGATGTATCCTCAAATAATGGCGAATTTAATAACAAGGGAACAGTTCAGTCTGCTGCCGCTCCTTGGCAAAAATATATGTCTCTATTTGTTTTTCCAGAAATTTTTAAAGCACAAAAAATTAATCCAGGTTCGGTTGAATTAAATTATTATATTACTGGCACTCTTTTGGCATCAGCCAAAGATACAAATAGGAATGGTGAAATAATTGAAACATATGGACCAAGAGTTGGTTCAACAATAGGAACTGTGTCGTATGCTGAAGGCGTAATGATAATAACTGGTAATTATGATCTTAATAGCACAGTTGAGGATGGATATTTGTGTCCGGTTACTGGAACCACAACAACCAACGCCGGACCAGGAAAAGTTACCCTTCAATCTGCCTGGAAAGATAATCCAAAATGGGCTCACTTTGGTGCATATAAATCTTTTATTCAATCTTCAGATTCTGAACTATCAAGAAGCTATGCTCCTTTTTCTTCATCATATGAATTAAAATTTGAAGGCACAAATGTTGTTCCAACACTTACAATGTTTTGTCATGCTGATAAGAATGAGATGAATTGGAGCAACAACTTATCTTATTTAGATAGATCTATTGCCACTGGATCAACTTATCAAGAAATTGTCGTTGCACAAACTGGTTCGGTCCTTTATAAAGAAAAGGAATATATTCCAGTCAAAAACACCATTTCAAGTTCATTTGATAACTATTCAGCATCATATCAAGATCAAACTTTCATTTCAAAGATTAATATTTTAGATAAAGATGGTAATATAATAGCAATAGCAAAAATGGCAAAACCTGTGACTAAAACAAACAACACAGACTATACCTTCAAACTAAAAATTGATTTATGATATTAGGATTAGACATTTCAACCAGCATCACAGGATATACAGTCCTTGATGGTAGTGGTAAACTTATAGAATACGGCGCTATTGACACGAGAAAGCACAAAAACTTTTTTACCAAAGTAGGAGCGGTTGAAGAGAAATTGATCGCTCTGAAGCAATCCTACGCGGTGCAAGCGATATATATCGAACAGTCCTTACAATCATTTCGTTCGGGATTTTCATCTGCACAAACTCTTTCAACTCTTTCCCGTTTCAACGGCGTGATTAGTTGGATTTGTTATACCTTATTCAAATTAGAGCCAGAGTACATTGCGGCGGTGGCGGGCCGCCGAATTTGTGGAATAAAAGTGCCAAAAGGGGTCAAAGCAAAACCAGTGGTATTGCAATTTGTGCTTGACAACGAACCACAGTTTGTTGTAGAATATACCAACAAAGGCAATCCCCGCCCAGACAGTTATGATAAGGCAGATAGTTGGGTGATTGCTAAATCTGGTTTTAGTGAATGGCAACAAAAGAACAAAAAATCCTAAAAAAATTATTGGGTGATTACTATGAGAGCAGCAACGAAATGCTGTTTTCTTGTCCTTTTTGTAAACACCATAAAAAGAAACTATCTGTTAATCTTGATAAAAATGTATGGAAGTGTTGGGTTTGTGATTCATCAGGCAGATCTGTTGATTTTTTGGTAAAGAAGTTTGGATCTACACAAGACCTAAAAGACTGGGGTCTTGATAGAGAACTGAACTTTGAGAATATCGAGTTTATTCTTTTTGGTGAAAAAGTCGAAGTCAAAAAAGAAACCCTCTTTTTACCAGAGGGGTTTGTTCCTTTATTTGCACCCGGTCGATCCTATCATAAACAGAGAGCGCTAAAGTACATGCGAAAGCGTGGATACGACGACGATCAGATCTTTAGAATGAAAGTTGGCACATGCACAAAGGGCGAATATAAAGGCAGAATTATTGTTCCCTCATTTGATGAACAGGGCGAATTGAATTATTTTATTGCCAGAACTTATGCTAATGACTTTCCAAAATACAAAAACCCAAAAGTATCAAAAGCATCAATGATTTTCAATGAATTGACAATCAACTTCAATCGCCCTATAATAATTGTTGAGGGTGTTTTTGATGCAATGCGTGTTGGAGAAAACACTGTACCTGTTTTGGGGTCAACAATCAAATCTGACCATCTATTGTTTGAGAGGATTGTAGAAAATAGAACACCAGTTTATATTGCGTTGGATGAAGACGCATATAAAAAAGAGAAAAAAATAATTGAATTATTTTTGAATTATGGCATCGATGTCAAAAAGGTAGACACATCTGGATATGAAGATATTGCAGCAATGCCAAGAGAAGTAGTAGAAGAGAGGATTAAAAACGCAACTGATATGGGTGGACTAAACTTACTTTATCAGTTAATTGAAGAGGTTGCATGAAGTTTGCACATATAGCAGATACACATATTAAAAATTTAAAATATCATAAAGAATACCGAGAAGTATTCAGGCAGTTGTACCAAACCTTAAAAGACCAAAAGGTTGATTACATTATCCACTGTGGCGACATTGCCCACACCAAAACTCAAATTTCACCTGAGTTTGTTGAACTATGCTCTGAGTTTCTCAAGAACTTAGCTGAAATAGCTCCAACCTACATTATCTTAGGTAATCACGATGGCAATCTACGGAACTCATTCCGTCAAGATGCTATTACTCCTATTGTAGATGCCTTAGACCATCCCAACCTACACCTACTCAAGAATGCTGGTGAGACTCACCTAAACGATGATTTTTGTTTAAATGTTCTTTCAGTGTTCGATGAGGACAATTGGGTAAAGCCTTCTAACCCAAATAAAATTAACATAGGATTATACCACGGTGCTATTAGAAATTCGCGAACTGACATCGGATTTATCTTGGAACACGGAGAGCATGATCTTTCTATCTTTGAAGATTTTGATTTTGGTTTCCTTGGCGATATACATAAAACGCAGTCTTTGGATCACAAAGCTAGAGTAGCTTATGCTGGTTCTACTATTCAGCAGAACTTCGGTGAAACACAAGATAAAGGCATTTTCATTTGGGACATTCAGTCGAAAGACGAATGGACAAGAACCAAATTTGACTTTGTAAATCCAAAGCCTTTTATCACAATCAATCTTACCAATTCAGGTAGAATTCCAAATGGCTTCACTTGTCCAGACGGAGCCAGACTTCGCCTTGTAGCCAACGCAAACATTCCCTTAGAGAAGCTCAGGAGGGCCGTAGACATCGCCAAACATCGCTTCAAGCCCGAGAGCATTACCTTCCTAAACAAAGCCAACACAGGCGATTTGACGGTTTCTGGTAAAGTTGGTTCTGAAATCTTTGATAACCTTCGTGATGAGAAAGTTCAGCAAGATCTAATTAAGGAGTATTTAAAAGAGTTCAATCCAACGGAGGAAACCCTCAATGAAGTCTTTGCTCTCAACTCAAAATACAATAAAGTTGTTGAAGAAAGCGAAGACATTTCCCGTAATGTTCATTGGAAAATTAAGAAATTTGAATGGGATAATCTTTTCAATTATGGAGAAGGCAATTCTATCGACTTTGATAATCTTTCTGGAACTGTTGGAATCTTTGGTAAAAATTATAGCGGTAAGTCGAGTGTTATTGATTCGCTACTCTATACGATTTACAATAATACTTCTAAAAACATTAGAAAAACATACAACATTATCAATCAAAACAAAGATTGGGGCGCTGGAAAAGTCGAAATTGAGGCGAATAATAAGATCTACACAATCACTCGTAAATCTGACAAATACACTAAGAAACTCAAAGGCAAGGTTACAGATGAAGCTAAAACACAAGCAGATTTCGATTATGTAGATCAAGTTTCAGGTGAGGTAGGTTCTCTTAACCAAACAGAAAGAGGCGGAACAGACAAAGCCATTCGTAATGTCTT
>JBEAPG010000211.1:0-4396 GCA_041164545.1 Bacteroidota bacterium | reverse complement strand
TCTCTTGGCTCCATAGGTGGTTGGTTAAGGTATATTACAACCAAAACACCTGTAAAAATAAACATCGTTAACACGGTGTAAAAATCCATTTTACCTCGTTTAAAGTGAATAATCATACCTAATATTCCGAGTATAAACGGTAAGAAATAGTACACATTTCTTCCTTTGTTATAAGCTAAGAACTTTGGCAAATCATCTTGAGGACCCAATCTTGCATTATCAATAAAACTAATACCGGAAAGCCAGTTTCCATCTACAACATTTCCTGTAACATTCTGAATATCATTTTGTCTTCCTACAAAATTCCACATAAAATACCTCCAATACATCCAACCTATTTGGTAATCTACCAGAAACTTCATGTTATTACTAAATTTAGGCTTCGTCATTTCTGCCACAGCCAATTGCTCTTGCAACTCCTTATTATTTGGGTCTGAGTTTAATCTATTCTTAAGATCATTTATCTTATAGAACATATCCTCCATACCACACCATATTGGGTAGTAGTTTGACTTTTCAGTATTATCTCCCATTCTAGGTAGTATAGTACTATAGTTCTCATCAAACTTATATTCAGGTTTATTGCCAATTTCTTCATAGCCTTCTGCGCCTCTTCTGTATAATGTTCTTCCTTCGTCCACGGCAGTTAATCTAGCATTCCAATATGGGCCATACAACAACGGTCTGTCTCCATATTGTTCACGATTGATATAGCTCAAGAGACTTTCCGCATCTTGAGGGTCGTTCATATCAATAGCTGGTTCCGCAATAGAGCGAATAACCACCATTGAGTAAGATGAAAAACCAATCATAATAAATGCGAAGCACAATAGAATCAAATTAGCAATAGCATTTCCTTTTTTCTTTGTATAAAATAGTCCGTATGCGATTGCACCAGCTAAAAGTAATAAGAAAAACAGAACACCTGAATTGAAAGGCATTCCAAACCCATTCACGAACATTCGATCAAAGAATGCAGCGAAGACCGGAGTTTTTGGAATAACAATCCATTGAAGCAAAGCTATAGCCCCAAGGCCAACTGCTGCTGCTTTAAGAATATTAGTTCTACTTGGCGAATATTTATTTACGAAGTGGTAGAAGATAATAGCCGGAATAACCAATAAATTAAGCAAGTGGAGTCCAATACCTAATCCAATGATGTAAGCGATGAAAACAATCCAGCGGTCTGAAGTAGGTTCGTCTTTAACTCTTTCCCATTTTAAAATAGCCCAAAAAGCCAATGCCATAAATGCAGAAGAAGAAGCATACACCTCTGCTTCTACCGCACTAAACCAAAAGCTATCCATAAAAGTAACAGATAATGATGCAACCAAACCTGCGCCAAGGATAGTAAGGGCATTTCCCAAATCTACCTTGTTTTCACCTAGATCAATATTTAATATTTTCTTAGCAAAATGAGTAGTTATCCAAAAAGTAAGCATAACCGTTGCGGCACTCGCAACCGCAGATAACATATTTACAGCTATCGCTACCTCATTGGTTCCTGGTGTAGCAAAAATGCTAAACAATCTCCCCAGCATTAAAAATAATGGTGCACCTGGTGGATGTACAACCTGCAATCTGTACGATGCCGAAATAAACTCTCCGCAATCCCATAAACTTACAGAAGGCTCTAAAGTAAGGGTATAAACTACCAAGGCTATTACGAATGTTAGCCATCCCAGTATGTTGTTTATTAATCTAAAATTACTCATAATGTAAATACGTATTCCTGTTTCGAAACGGCGAAAATAAAGGTTTTGATACTTTCAATTCCCAAAAATTAAAATTTGATTTTTATGATGGTGTTATTCAATGTATTTTTGGCACGAATTATCGACAGAAAAAATGCAAATAGGTGAATATCAAATATTAAATAAAAACTTTGACGAGCTCATTGCTTTTGCCAAGGAAAACCAAAGCAAATACGTAAGTGCTGATCCGTTTCCGAGTATCTATTTTGACAATTTTTTTAATGAAGAATTTTTAAGTGACGTACTCAATGAATTTCCTGAGTTGGGAGATAAATCGGATATACAATACAGCAATCCAAATGAGATAAAATTAGCAAGCAGAGGAGAGCAAAAATTTGGAAAGAAAACAAAAGTACTGATGCATTTTCTGAATTCCGAACCATTTCTAAACTTTTTAACCGAATTATCAGGCATAGATAAATTGCTTCCGGATCCTTATTTTGAAGGCGGTGGTTGTCACCAAATTAAACCAGGAGGAATGCTGAAAATCCATGCCGACTTTAATAAACATAGAGTTACCGGACTAGATAGAAGACTTAATTTCCTTATTTATCTAAACAAAGATTGGAAAGAAGAATACGGTGGACATTTTGAACTCTGGAATACGGATATGACCGAAAGCAAGGCAAAAATTTTACCACTTTTTAATCGTGTTGCTATGTTTTCCACTACAGATTTTTCATACCACGGGCATCCGGACCCTCTCACTTGTCCGCCCGACAGAAGTAGAAAATCGCTTGCTCTTTACTACTACACCAACGGCAGACCAAAAGAAGAGGTAAATGCAGGATTAGAGGACCACACTACCTTATTCAAAGACCGAAAAGGTGTTGAAGCTGCTTCAATGAAGCGATATAATGCGTTTGTAAATTTTGTAACCGACGTAACTCCACCATTTTTATTTAGAATACTTCGTAACATACGAAACAAATAGTTAGAAGTTAAACGTATAATCTAAGCTATTCTTAGCTTTATATCTTTTCTTTGCTGCCAATTTTGAAAGATCAAACATTTCACATTTCAAGTTGTCCGACTTGCGGAGCTACTGAACACGAATTTTCGCATTATCTTAACGTACCGGATTGGTTGGTTTCTAAGCAAAACTTTGAGCTGCTGCAATGCAACGAATGCTCATTTATATTTACATCAAATGCGCCGCTTTCAGAAAATGCGGGTCCGTTTTATGAAAGTGAAGAATATGTAGAGCACACAGACACAAACAAGGGTTTGATTTATAGCGTTTATCATCGTGCTCGAAAGTGGATGCTTCGGTTTAAGTTGGCAACCATTAAAAAACATACCAGTGGAAAATCTATTCTAGACATTGGCTCTGGCTCTGGTTATTTTATTAACTTTATGAAACAAAACGGTTATACGGTTTCTGGAGTTGAGATAAGCGATAAAGCCGTAGCACTATGTAAGGAAAAGTTTGACATTAGTGTAAATTCTCCGAGCGATTTCTTGGCAAGAAAACAACCTAATGAATTTGATGCCATTTCCATGTGGCACGTTTTTGAACACGTTTATCAGTATGACGAGTATTTTGAAATCATAAAAGATTCTCTAAAAGACGAAGGTAGATTGTTTGTTGCACTGCCTAATCCAGATTGTTTTGAAGCAAATTACTATAAACAATACTGGAATGGCTTTGATACACCTCGTCACTTATGGCATTTCACGCCCAAAACATTCAAACTATTTGCAGAAGATAGAGGTTTTGAACTTTTTGAAATGAGAAGACTTCCTTTAGATCCATTTTTTAATGCAATGGTTAGTGTTTCATACCAGAGTGGATTTAAATTTTTGCCTTATACCTTTCTTATCGGTTTTGTTTCGTTTTGCAATGGATTGCTAAGTAGAAACAAAGCTAGTTCTTTAATCTATGTGTTAAAGAAACAAGCAGCATAATAAGCGTTTATTTATTTTGCTTAATAAACTGTCTCTTTACCACTAAATTAGTAGATTCAAGCTGAAGGTAATAAACACCTGCTTCCAACATACTGACATCTATCCTATCCTGAAAGTTTTGACGTATCACTTTTTTACCTTCATTGTTTAAAATTGTAAGCACTGAAGAATCATCATTATAACCTGAGATGTGCAATATATTACTCGCAGGATTAGGAAATAAAGTCAATTGCAAGTTAGACAAAGACGTAACACTAGCTGTGCTTTGCCCTTCTGTTACATTTACATTGTCTAAAAGAACATTATCTCCAGAAGTTGTTCCGTTACCATTTGCCGCCAAAACCGCAACATAAAACTTAACCTCTCCCGTTCCCGCAGCAGGAGCTTTCCAAGTTATAGTCCACGTTTTGCCGCCTGCTCCATTTATGCTTCCAAACTTGTGTGTTGCACGATTATTTGTCGCATTAACATCTGTATTATCCATAAATTCACCTACACCTACTCCCGAATTGTTTTCAGACACTATTTCGAAGCCATATCTGTTAATATTCATCTTAGATGCGGATATGATTACTTCATACTCTGCACCCGGCACATACCCCGTTTCTGGAATAGTAGTGCTTATCATCTCCAAGTTTTCAGGAGTTTTGGGTCCATGACAACCACCGTTGGTAGCACAACTGCTTCCGTCTGAAGGAGAGCCAGTTCGTTTTCCAGGAGAACCTCCACTATTT
>JBEAPG010000210.1:0-4411 GCA_041164545.1 Bacteroidota bacterium | reverse complement strand
GGCTGGTGAAACAGCTGTAGAAGTAAAGTAAATTTTTTCGTTAGCCTCATCCACACCAAGTACCGCATCTACTTCCCATTTTCCATTGGTGATTTGGTAGATTTGAGGACCTTCTAGCTTGTGAAAATAAAGATGCTTGAATCCATCTTGCTCGCTACTTACTATCATATGTTTACCATCTTTTAAGAAATAAACATCATCCGTTATGTCCACATAGGTATTGCTCTTTTCTTCTAGCGATTGCGCTACCGAAGTGCCCGTAACCATAAGCAACTCCCATTTATTTTGCAATCTGTTTAAGCGCTGAACTGATAGCACATTTGGGTTCTGTGTCCACTTAATTCGAGGTAAGTATTGATCATTTTCACTACCTAATTCTATTTTTTTGCATTTCCCTTTTGCGTCGGTTATCCAAACTTCTACAATGCTATTTGTCTCACCTGCTTTTGGATATTTATACTTGTATTGCTCAGGATACAAATCGCCATACATTGTCATATTCCACTGCTTTACAGCACTTTCATCAAATCTAAAATAGGCCAACTTGCTTCCATCGCTATTCCACTCAAAACCTCGACTCATACTGAACTCTTCTTCATATACCCAATCTACTGCACCATTTATTATTTTATTGAATTCGCCATCTTTGGTAACGCGTTTTGTCTTGTTTTTCACCATATCGAGTATGTACAAGTCATTATTCATCACATAAGCCACCTTGTCACCTTGTGGATTCATGGTTGGATATCGTACTTTCTTACCATTAGAATTTCCTATTCGTATGTTTCCTTTTAAATCTACAACCACAAACTCTCCTGCTGATGAGTGACGGTAAATTTGCTGAGAATTATAATAAAGCAGAACTTTACTTTGATCATTATTAAATGAATACGAAATAAAAGAAGCATTTTCCGCTAGGTTAAAGACATCTTTTGCATTTAAAATTTCCTTTGTTTTATTCCCTGAAATGTAGTCGTACGCATTTATTACCGCATTCCCTTTTTCATCTGCCTCTTGAATGCAATAGCTCTTGCCATCATTAAGACTTACAAAGCCACTAATTGTTTTAGGAAAGAAGGTGCCACTTGCCCATATATCCGTTAACTCGATATCTCTTTTTTGACTGTAAGTAAAAAGTGTACAGGAAGTGAGTAATAATAAAAGTATGTTTCTCATGCTGAAATAAATTTGCTTCAATATTAATAGAAATCTAAAATGGAATGGGTAAACGAACTAAAAAATAGACTAGGACCTGAAATTATTTCGACCGATTTTACCGATTTGTTCGATTATTCACACGATTACACCGAAGACCTATCATATTTGCCAGAAGTAGTGGCGCGTCCAAAAACCGTGGAGCAAGTAAGCCAGTTGTTGCAATTTTGTAATGAATATAAAATACCCATAACACCGCGCGGCGCGGGCACTGGACTGAGTGGAGGTAGTTTGCCTACTCATGGCGGAATATCCCTGTCTATGGAGCGTTTTAATCAGATTTTAAACGTAGATGAAGAAAATTTTCAAGCTACGGTTGAAAGTGGAGTCGTCAATGAAGTTTTCCAGGAAGCAGTAAAAGAAAAAGGACTTTTTTATCCTCCTGACCCTGCGAGTAAGGGTAGCTGCTTTCTGGGTGGAAATATTGCTCATAGTAGCGGCGGTCCAAAGGCCCTTAAATATGGTACTACAAAGGATTATGTGTTAAATCTAGAAGTTGTATTGCCCAACGGCGAGATAATTTGGACAGGTGCTGATACGCTAAAAAATAGCACCGGTTATAACCTCACCCAACTGATGATTGGAAGTGAAGGAACACTTGGTGTAGTGACTAAAATCGTTTTCAAATTGCTCCCATTGCCTAAACACGATGTATTGATATTGGCAAGCTTTAAAAGCATTGAAGACACATGTAACGCCGTTCCTCATTTTTTTACATCAGGAATAAGTCCTAGCGCTCTAGAACTAATGGAA
Source organism: Bacteroidota bacterium (assembly GCA_041164545.1). GTDB lineage: Bacteria > Bacteroidota > Bacteroidia > NS11-12g > UBA9320 > UBA9320. Next base: position 2,443 of record JBEAPG010000210.1, on the reverse strand, counting down.
CGAAATGCTTTAGCTTTTACACTGGCTCATAGTCCTGACATTCAATTTGATATCGACCCAAACGCCGAAGCCTATCTGCTAATTGAAGTAGATGGAAATGACCTCGACTTACTTTTTATGGAATGTGAAAAGATGAATGAAGTCTTAGAGAAATTCAATGTCTTGGATGTCCAATTTGCAGACACGGCAGCGCAAAAAGAAAAACTATGGAAGATCAGAAGAAGCATAGGTGAAAAGGTGAAAAGCCATAGTATTTACAAAGAAGAAGATACAGTGGTAAAAAGAGCCAATTTACCCCAACTGATGCGGGGAGTGAAAGAAATAGGAAAAGAATACGGTTTTGAATCGGTTTGTTATGGACATGCTGGAGATGGCAACTTACACATCAATATTCTGAAAGGAGATATGAGCGATGACCGTTGGAATGGGGAACATTTAGAAGAAGGCATAAGGAAAGTATTCAGATTGTGTAAGGAACTTGGCGGCACTATAAGCGGCGAACACGGCATAGGTTTGGTGCAGCGAAAATATCTAAACGAAGTGCTCCAACCGATTCACATAGAATTAATGAAAGGAATTAAAAAAGTATTCGACCCAAATGGTATTCTAAATCCCGGAAAAATCTGGGAAGTGCATTAGCCTATTTAGCAAATCCTATTTTGGATTGCTGATTCTACCCATAAACAAGATGTTGTTGCTTGCTTTATCGGCCAGCACTATCATAAATGGAGAATCAAAACGAATGGTTGGTGGTAGTGATGTAACTCCTATTCCGCCTACAGTTACTGCTGCTCCTTCCGTTCCCTTTTCATCTATAGTCAGAAAAGTTTTATGAATTACCCGTGTAACAAAGATGTTTTTTACTTCTGCCATAAGTGATAAATCAGCTCCGTCGATAAACGCCTGTTTTATTCCCATTTCCTTCAATGCCTCAGCCACTGCTTCATTTTTATACTCAATTGTAAATTTTGGAATGTACGCCATATAGCGTTGTGATTGCATATTATTTACAATCGTCTCAAATTTCGAAAAGTTAAAAGTAGAAATAACATCAGATATGGCTCTTGTTTTTGACTTAATAAAGTACATAGCAATTTCATTGTCTTTGTAGGGCAATGCAATCGCTTCTAAATTATCATCTCCATAATAGCTATACGATCTATCTGAGTACATAAAATCCACTTTTGAAGTAGCACCGTTTTCCAATGCAAAATCTCCCTCTTGCGTCAAATCTGGCTCAAAACCATCTGCCCAATCGGCTTTTAGGTAAAGCGCGTTTACCAAAAACATCACTTCATCATCTGTAATATTCTCCAATATTTTAGGTATGCGCTTATTCGTTTTGTCACTTACCCATCCATTCAACTTAGCTAAGGCTGCTTCCTTATCTGAAAAGTCTTCCGGAAATTCGGTAGCATTAAAGTACTCGATTAAGTTTTGCTTGTAACCATCTAATGGATGAAAATTGTTTTTATCGTAGAAAAAGGCATTGCTCAACTCTATTGTAGGCTGTCCGTTTCTGGTTTGCAACCACTCAATAAACGATTCACTATCAGCAAGTAAAGATGATTTAGTTGTATTCTTTCCGTAGGCACTTAGAATTTCTTGCTCTGTATTTCCTTCCGATCCGGCTAATATCATTTTCGTAACCGTACTTACCGAAATAGGTGAAATAATCACGTTTTCGTCAGCTGCAGATTGATTTAAAACAGCCTTGAACAATTTGGTATTAAAATCTCCATCGAGTGTATATTTTGGCATAGCTGAATCTGATTTTTCGTTGCAGCTTAAGCTTAAAAAAAACAATGAGAACACAATTACTGAAAATAATATCTTATTCATAACTACTTGTATTTGCATCAAAGTTAGTAATCATTTGAACAAAGTTTTCAAGCTAATAGCAATATGACCATAAACAGAAAAAGGTGCTTGGCTTAAAAACCAAGCACCTTTATTCATTGTCCTTTTTAAAACTGGATTAATTCAATGTAGGTTCGAAAACATTATTGAAAATAAACTCCTTTGACTTATTAATATCCATCACAATGTGGCTATCGCTTTTGATATTTCCAGCCAATATTTCTTTGGATAGCTTATTAAGTACTTCACGCTGCATCGCTCTTTTTAGCGGACGTGCACCAAATTGTGGATCGTACCCAATTTCGCCAAGCCAATCTAAAGCTTCGGTAGTTGTCTCAATTTTAACTCCTTGGTTTTCAAGCATTTTTCTAAGAATGTTAAATTGCAATTCTACTATACCTCGTATATTTTCTCGACTTAGAGGAGTAAACATTATGACTTCATCAATCCTATTCAAAAACTCAGGTCTAATTGATTTTTTGAGTAATTCAAATACTTCTAACTTGGTTTTAGCCTCTATTTCATCTTCATTTCCAGGTACTATTTCCGCAAAACGTTCTTGTATTAAATGCGAACCAATGTT
>JBEAPG010000209.1:0-4424 GCA_041164545.1 Bacteroidota bacterium | reverse complement strand
CAGGGAAAGAATGGCCAATTTTTGATGGATTAAGCAAGGACCAACAAGAAGCTTGGGCTATTTTCGGTCCATATACCGGCTTTAATTTCACCCCCGATGATCAACATATCATTATTTGGGCAGAAGGAAAAATCAAAAAAATAAATGTAAAAACACTGGAAGTTGCTGACATCCCTTTTTCAGCCACTGCAAACCACAAAATTGTAGATGCACTAAAGTTTAAGAATAAAGCATTTTCACCTCGTTTCGAGGCCAAAGCCATTCGACAAGCTATAACTTCACCCGATGGAAAAACACTAGTTTTTAACGCTGCAGGATACCTCTGGAAAAAGAACTTACCTTACGGAAAACCAACTCGACTTACCAACGGAACTGACTTAGAATATGAGGCTGCCTTTTCAAATGACGGACAATTTTTGGTTTATGTAACTTGGAACGATACGGCAATGGGGGCAATTCAAAGATTAAATTGGGCTAACCCAAAAGCAAAACCACAGCGACTTACCACCGAAAAAGGAATATATAGACAACCTCAATTTTCGCCGATTAGCAATGATGTAATTGTGTTTAGAAAAGAAGAAGGAAACGAGCATCAAGGCTATGTAAATACATTAAAATCTGGCATTTATACTCTCGACTTAAACAAACCATTGAAACAGCAAGAAAAGTTGATTTCTGAAAATGGGGAGTATGCTTCCTTTAACAAAGATGCGAGTCGCATTTATTTTCAAACCGGGGGCTATTTATTTGGATCGCTAACCAAGACGCTAAAAAGTGTAAATCTAGACGGCGAAGATGAGCGTGAAATTGTAAAATCAAAATACGCTCAACGCATACTGCCCAGTCCTGACGATCAATGGGTTGCATTTTCAAATTTATTTAAAGTGTATGTAGCTGCTATGCCGCAAACAGGACAAACTTTGGAGTTGGATGGAAATGCCAAAAATGTACCTATTGCAAAACTTACACGCGATGCAGGTATAAATCTGCATTGGAACAAAAACAGTAAGCAACTGCATTGGACATTGGGTGATGCTTATTTTTCAACCAAACTTCAAAACCACTTTGTTTTTGAGCCAAATGCACCTAACCCTTTGCCTGAATTGGACACAATGGGCATAAAAATCGGCTTGGAACTAACAAGCGATAAACCAACAGGTTTAATCGCTTTTACCAATGCTCGAATTATTACCATGAATGGTGAAGAAGTGATTGAGAATGGGTCTTTACTTATTGAAGAAAACAAGATAAAAGCAATTGGTACAGCGTCAGAAGTTAGCATACCAATCACGGCCAAAGTATATGATATAAGCGGTAAAACCATAATGCCCGGTCTAATAGATGTGCACGCTCATTTGGGGCAATTTAGATATGGAATAAGTCCGCAGCAGCACTGGCAATATCATACCAATTTGGCGTATGGAGTTACCACCACGCACGATCCCAGCAGCAATACAGAAATGGTATTTTCTCAAAGTGAAATGGTAAAAAGCGGAGCTATGGTAGGACCACGCATTTTCTCTACAGGGGTTATTTTATATGGTGCAGATGGCGATTTTAAAGCGGTAGTAAACAATTTGGATGATGCTCGCTCGGCTATACGAAGAACCAAAGCATTTGGCGCATTTTCGGTTAAAAGCTATAATCAGCCCCGACGTGAGCAGCGCCAGCAAGTAATACAAGCTGCATCTGAACAGAACATAGAAGTAGTGCCCGAAGGTGGTTCCACTTTTTATCATAACCTTACTATGATTTTGGATGGCCACACGGGCGTAGAACATAACCTACCTGTAGCAACACTACACGACGATGTAATACAATTGTGGGCTGCGAGCAAAACAGGCTACACTCCTACCCTAATTGTAACTTATGGGGGATTAAATGGTGAATACTATTGGTACCAAAACAACAATGTTTGGGAAGACACTAAATTATTAAAATATACCCCAAGAAGCGTGATTGATGGTAGAAGCAGGCACCGAACCATGGTACCAATGGAAGAGTATGAAAATGGACACATTCTTGTAAGTAAAAGTTGTAAAAAGCTAAATGATGCCGGAGTAAAAGTGAATCTTGGAGCACATGGACAAATACAAGGTATAGGTGTACATTGGGAACTGTGGATGCTACAGCAAGGCGGAATGACCAACTACGAAGCACTAAGATGTGCTACTATTAATGGGGCTAATTATTTGGGTATGGAAGATCAAATTGGTTCGCTTGAAGTTGGAAAACTAGCCGATTTAATTGTATTGGATAAAAACCCATTGGACGATATTAAAAACTCAAATACCGTACGATATACAATGATTAACGGACGGTTATATGATACAGAAACAATGAATGAAATAGGAAATTATAATAAAAACCGCATTCCATTTTATTGGGAAATGAGTGACTATTCGCCCCAATTTGATTGGCACGGCCATACGCACGCTGGCTGTTCGTGCGAGGCAGGAAAAGATTAGTTTTATAACAACATAGAAAAACTTAAAGATCTTCTTCTATTAATCCTGCAAGCTTTGCGTATTGTTCTTTGCTACGGGTACGCATACCTTCTTGATTATACATAAAAAGGCGCATACCAAAACTCTCTGCTGTTATGGTCGTCTTTATGGTAATATTTGATTTTGAGCTATCTAAAGCTTTAAAATCTGAAACAGATACAACGCTCATCATATCTTCAACTTCTCCCTTAAACGCAAATTGCTTTTCGGGTTCATAAGCCGTTATGGTTTCAATCATTGTCATATCTTCCTTCCCTTCGTTGTATATAAAAGCGGTCTTACCCCCTACCGCGTTGATATAGCCTGATAGATGCTCAATCTTACTTAATCCTTCAATCCATTTAGGTAAATTCTCAGGATTCATTGTGTAACTCCACGTTTTATCGAGCGGAGCGTTTACATCTTGTGTTACCACAAATGTTACACTTTTTGGAGCCATAAACATTAATCCCAATATAGCTGCAACCACGAAGAGTAAAAATATACCGAAGTATTTAAGTATTTTCATTGGACAAAGTTATACATTACAAAAACCTTTGTTTGTATAAATCTAGATATAGTGTTATTTTAGTAGTCATCAAACCGATTATCCTATGAAAAAAGCACTACCCATTTTATTACTTACTTTGTTGACTATGCTAGGTTTTACGTTTGCACATGCTCAAATAAGCACGTTTCCCTATGTAGAAGATTTTGAAAATCCAAGCTCCTTTCAAACCACAGCGAGTTGTGATGCAACTGTTTCGGGTGCCACTTTTAGTGGATGGACTCAAGATCCGAATGATGATGGAGAATGGAGGGCTGACACAGCTGGAACAGGCTCTATAGGTACAGGGCCCGGTGCCACAGCAACTACTTCTGGAGTTGGTGTTGGAACAGACGCAAATCCTGGCACTACGGGAGGTACGTATTTATATACGGAAGCTACAAGCGGCACAAGCTGTTCCAATTCAAATATTAGTTTGATTAGCGGTTACTTTGATTTTAGCGCCACCGGCAAATATTATAGGGTAAAACTTAGCTATCATATGTTTGGTGCAGGTATGGGCAGTTTGCACATAGATGTAAACCAAGGTGGCACTTGGTATAATGATATATGGAGTCAATATGGTGAGGTAGATACAAATTGGCACGTTGCAATTGCTAACTTAGGTAAGTTTAACACCGATAGCATTCAAATACGAATAGTAGCGGTTATGGGCTCTAACTACTTGAGTGACTGCGCTATAGATAATTTTATAGTAGAAGAATATAACCCACCTTTGTATGATGCCGTAATTCTTGAAGCCTTTTACGAACCAAACGAGTATCCGATTATTCCGATCTCTCAATTCGATTCACTTTCTTTTGAAGCACGTGTTCGAAACGAAGGTATAAATAGCATTACCCAAACTGAAGTAGAAGTAACGGAAGGCAGTTTTACAACTAGCGTTGTACTCGATACAATTACATCATTTGCTGAAAAATCAGGCACAAGTACTGGTAAGTACTTCCCAAGTTCTTCTGGTACCAAAACTTTTGTTTTTGAGGCTACATTGGCAGAGTCAGACACCGTCTATAATAACATAGATTCAACTTCCATTATCGTTTCTGATACGGTAATGGCACGTGAACTTGGTGGAGTAACCGGCGGTATTGGTTTTAATGGTGGCACCGGTGAGATTGGCCATATGTTTAAACTAATTAATGCAGACACGATAACAAGTGTCACGTTTTACATTCAAAATCCTACTCCAGGAGATTCTGTAAAGGTGCACCTAAGAAACTTTAATATTACTCCTTCTTCGCTTATTCAATCCTCGCAAGCAGTGGTATTAGCTACAGGTGTAAATTGGTACACGGTTAAGCTGAACTGTCCTACAGTAGTAGCTGCAGGCGAATATTTTGTAGGGGTTGAACAACTTGTAGCGGGGTCTA
>JBEAPG010000208.1:0-4427 GCA_041164545.1 Bacteroidota bacterium | reverse complement strand
CCATTATTTAAATCCTCGAGCAAGTTGAGGTCTTTAGTAGTGTATTTGTAAACGCCTCCATCATTGCCTACTAAAAAATCAGTGCCGTTTGGATACCACTTTACTTCGTGGTAATCTGCGTGCGAGTCGCCAGCTTCAAACCAGCTTGCCCCTCCATTTTTTGTGTATACTGCATTCACGCTTCCGCTAAATACAAAATTGGTATCAATAGGCGAAACAGATAACTTTAAACAATACCAAGCAAAATCATACCTGCCACGGGTAGGAAGTGCAGTTTCGTTCCAGGTTTGTCCACCATTGCTAGTTTTAAGGCTTTTTATTATTTGGGTGTTGGAAGAATTGGCAACGTGCGCAAACATTACCTGAGGAAAAGATTTACAATAGTCAAATGTAATTCTGGAGTACCCACTAGTTGGCCAATTGTTATTCAAACGCTCGTTGTACAATGTTGCTTCATGTATTTTTACGAGGCCTGCACCTGCTTCAGCTATTATGATTGTGCTGTCTTCAAAAACTTTTATTTCGTGTATTTTTCGTCCTGTGCTATAAATACGCTCGAAACTTTCTCCAGCATTTTTACTTCTCCATAATCCTCCTCCGTCGGTGCCGACATAAATAGTGCTATCAAAAACAAGTGAATGCTCCACATCCCAAATTTCATTGAGAGCTATGGTCATATTGTGCTGAAGATGCTCAAATGATTTGGCTCCATCTGTACTTCTAAACAATCCCATTCCTCCCAGATCTGCCGAGTTGCCCATTGGTTCTCCTGTGCCGTAGTAGAACATGTTGGGGTCAAAAGGACTTTGTGTTATGCTGGTAGCCGAAAGGGTAGGCGCTGTATCATTTACTACTTTCCAAGATTGACCACTGTTTTCGCTCACCCATATGCCACCAGATATTCCTGCGGTGATTAGTTTGTTTGGATTTGAATGATCTATAATGATGCTGCGTGTTCTTCCACCAACATTAAAAGGGCCTATTTCTTTTATATTTTCAAGGCTGTTGTATGCTTTTTTGAATCTTAGGGCATTTTGCTGGTCTGCTTTGTACCAAGAAGCTACTAAACCTTGTGGTATAATTGCTGTTCCTCCACTTTTAAGGTCCAAGTAGAATTCCATCCAACCAGGATGGTTTTCTATTTTATTAGACCCTTCATTATCTTGGGTTATTGCCCAAATTAGTAAGCCATTTAATATTGCGATGAGAAAGCCAATTCCCAGTTTTTTCAGATTCATCTAAGTAGTTAACAACTCTTATTTCTTTCGGTTCAGTCCTAAACTTTTTAGCATCCAGCGAGGCAATGGTTTTTTTGCATCTCTTTTTCTAAGATCCAAGTACCATCCAATTTTCTTAAAAATTGGAATCTTGTGGGTTTCTACAAATTCAATTAAAGCGCCATCCGGGTCTTCTATATAAGAGAAGTGACCTGCAGCTTCTCCCATATCGAATGAGTTGGCACTATCTACGGTAAAGGGATGACCCGCTGCTGCGCATTCTTCTTCTAGGGCCTTCATATTATTTATATCAAAACAGAGATGTATAAATCCAAGGTCGCCCCAAAAGCGGTCTTTGAAAATTTTATTTGGCTGACCGTCAGTTAGTTGAACTAATTCTATTTGCGAAGCGCCAAGTAATGGGCTAAAAGCGCCTTCTCGACTTTTACTGTGCGTTAAAATAGCACGCTTGTATTTTGCATCACCGTTTGGCAGATGTTTTAAATCTTCAAATGTGCCTTCGCCTTGCCACAATACATTGTCATATCCCAAGATATTAGCATAAAATGCTTTTGATTTTTCGATGTCCGTTACCCCAATAATTGCACCATAAACACCGCCTGTGTTTTCATTCTTTAGGTTGAACCAATCATTACTTTCTATTATCTGAAACACATTTCCGTATGGATCTTTTACAAAAAAATGGCGAATTCCATTGGGAGTCACCTGTACTTCTTCGCTTATCCTATTTGCAGGGTTAAATTCTTTAAAAGCTTTTTCTGCATCTGGCGTTTTCATTTTACAGCTGTAAAACCCCAAGTCACCTAGTTTTATATCAAAAGCAGCCGGTTGAGGAGTTCGACTGGTATATTGCCAAATTTCGAAGCCACCGCCACCTTGCATATTCAATGCTAAAATGGCGTGTCTGTCGTGGGGTTTTCCTCCGGTGTAAGGTAGCATTAAAGCTGCGGTAGCTGCTTCTTCAAAAACAGGCACATCCATTCCAAAATTTTGTCTATACCACGTCCACGCTTCGTGTACATTTGGGATTCCAATTCCCATTTGCTGTATTCCGCTAATTGTTTTTTTCAAGGTGCGCGAAAATAAAGGTAAAAAGGCGTGGTATCAAACCAAGATTACTTTGGACTTACTTTTTTGGCGATATACCAAAATAGCGATGGTATATATCGCTTGAGATAGATAAGAAATACTTCGCCGCTGCCAATATATACTTCGTGTTTTTTGCGCTTCAATGCTTTGCGAATCATGCGGGCACATTTATCTACGGGTACTCCCGTTTCGTGGCTCTTATCCATTTTATCGTGCGATTTTCCACTTGCAGTTAGTGCATTTTTACTTATATCGGTATTCACTCTGCCGGGGCATACAAGCAGAATATGGATATTGGTATCTCTGAGTTCTAAAGCTAAAGTGTCGTAAAAACCATGCAGAGCGTGCTTTGCTGCAGCGTAATAAGAGCGTAAGGGGAATCCAAACTTCCCTGCAGCACTGCTCATTACTGCTATTTCTCCACTGTTTCGGTCTAACATGCTAGGAAGCAAGGCCTTGGTAAGATGTATACTCCCGTAAAAATTGACATCCATTAAGGCTTTGCCAACTTCATTTGTTATATCTTTTGTTAAAGAACGTTGGCTAACTCCTGCATTGTTAATTAAGATATCGACTTTCTTGTACTTATCTAATACAAAACTAACCGCTTTTAGGATATCATTTTCATCCGTAACATCAAGCGGAAGTACTTCTGCATTGCTCAATGTTTTTGCTATATTATGCAACGGTTCAACCTTTCTTCCAGACAGAATTAATGTATTTCCATTTACATCATATTGCTTTGCGAGTTCTGCTCCTATTCCGCTGCCGGCACCTGTTATCCAAATTATTTTACTCATTAGTTTGTATGTACAAGCAAATATTCTTCAAAAAATTGATAATCAAAATGTACTTGCTTGTTGTAGTCCCCCTTTTGTATATGTCCAAATAGACTGCCATTAGATTTTAAAGGTTGATATTCTACTTTCATATGTTCCTTAAAATCAAGAGATTTTAGACCGTAATACTTATATAAAGCTTCCTTGGCACACCATAGTAAGTACATTCCTTGTAGGTCGTGTTGCAAAAATTCGTTCTCATCTTCTCGTACAAACTTGGTAACAATTCTCCTTACTCTGTCAGTAATTTGTTCCATATCCAATCCGCAATCGTCACTTTCTTTTTGCATAAACCCGGCATACTTCCCCGCGTGGGTTAGCGATATTTTAAAGTGGGCACTTTCGAAATAGGGTTTGCCGTATTCATCTTTTTCCAAAATATCAAACTCGGGACAAACGGTATTTGCTAGCACCCTTGCCGCCAAATTATGCGCACTCAGTTTGTCTATGTCAATTTGGTTTAGCCAGCTTTTTGGGAGCATTTCCAAAAGCTCTTCTTTGCTCTCGGTTATTTCCCATAGTGCAACTATTCCATTTTTAATCTGTTTCTTTGAATGCAGTGGCAAATCGACGAAATATTGAGGTTACAAAGGTAGCACATTTACAAGGGCATAAGGGTGCAATCTATGATTTTGTGATAGATAAAAGCACAGAAATGGTATATACAGCTGGAGCTGATGGTGTAGTAGCAGCTTGGCATGCTGATGAAACCAATGGGACTTCAATTTTGCAGACTGACGAACCCATATATAGCATAGCGCTGAGAAATGGTCGGCTTAAGCTTGGTAGTCAGAACGGTGTGATTTATACTATCGATTTAGAATCTAAGCAACTCTTAAGCAAAGTGAAAGTACATGAGGGAGGCATATTCTTCATTTTAGATAATTTAAGTGGTGGAGAAGACGGTATATTGTCCATCGATAATACTAAAATCAGGATAAGTGAGTCAAGTTTGCGCTGTTTGTTGGAGTTGGAACACGAGTGGATAATAGGAAGTAGTGATGCTAAAATTTATCGCATAAGCAAAAGTGATTTTTCTGTAATTGGTATTTTAGAGGGGCATACCAACTCCGTTTTTGGTTTGACCCGAGTAGATGATTTTACGCTTATTAGTACCGGTAGAGATGCGCTTATAAAAGCGTGGGATTTGAAGATAAATAAGGAAGTTCATTCCGTTCCAGCGCATATGTATCAAGCAAAATCATTGGATTATAATGGAGATTTACTGTTAAGCAGTAGTATGGATAAAACGATAAAAGTG
>JBEAPG010000207.1:0-4446 GCA_041164545.1 Bacteroidota bacterium | reverse complement strand
TAGTCAACTTAAAAATGTAGTAGAAGTTTTTCCGGATTTAAAATTCGATTTTAATGCAAATAAGAAGAATGGTTGTGTTCCATTGGATGTTACATATAAACTTACCTCAAACCCAAAAAGCCAGTTTAAGAAGAGTTACTACTGGGAAATTGATGGTGTAGTAAACAAATTTCAATATACAGATACCCCATCGCGAGTAACCTATTCAGACCCAGGGGAATTTTCAACTACACTTCGAGTGGATTTATCAAATGGGTGCTCCTATAGAAATAATAAAGTAGACTACATAAAAGTAGGAGAGCAGGTTTCTCTAAATCTTGGAATGGATAAAAATGTATTTTGCATAGGTGATACAGTAAAACTTAAGCAAATCAATATATTGCCTCCAGGTAACACGTCTTGGTCTATATCCGGAACTAAGGATACACTACAAGGTACCACCAATTCTTCAAGCTATTTTGTGCCAAGTGAAATTGGCTATGTTACTGTAAAACTAACACATAATTACAATAGCTGTGTAGCACAACAAACATTTAAAGATACAGTACGAATTAGAGGTGTAAAAGCCAACTTTAAGTCTGATGATAGATATCACTGTGAAGTACCACACACAGTTCATCTACAAAATTTAAGTGATCAGTTGGATGCTCAAAACATTTCTTATGTTTGGTTTATCAAAAATGAGGGTAAAGTGAAATATACTTCTCAATCTTTTGAAGACTCATTTACCTTTTATCAAATGCCTGCATTTTATGATGTTACTCTTTTTGCTTATGGCGATAACGGTTGTCTTGACAGCATGACAAAGAATCGATACATTTATCAGGATTCATTGGTGACAGATTTTGATGTATCTCCTCAAATAGGATGCTTAAATCAAGAGATAAAGTTTAATAACAAAACAAAACCCAGCTCATTTTTGAGTAGTGATAATTTTGAATGGCACTTTTTAGGCTCAGATAGACAAACAATTATTGGTTCTGCATTCACGAGGTCAGCAAGTATGAGCTACCAGGATACCGGATATTATGATGTGATGCTGATTGGAAAGAATGGAATTAATTGTAGAGATACTTTAAGATTAGATAATATTATAAGAATAGTAGATCCTATATTGGATTACAATGTAGATCAAGACATTATTTGTCAAGGTGAATCCTTTAAATTCACTGGTTTAACCAGACCGACTGAAGCAAAATTTAAGCACAATTGGAAAATTAACCATCTAGAATCTTCTAGTTCTAAAACATATAGTGGACAATCTATAAAAGTACAACCTGCCTTAGCTGGAGAGTATGAGCTGATTTATTCACACGAAATAAATGGTGGCTGTTTGGCCTATGATACTATTCCGGTTTATGTAAATGGAATTGCAATTGATTTGGCTCTTGATACCGCAAATGGCTGTGCACCTCTTACTGTAAATGCTAAGGCTAATATCAAATACAACTACAATTTTGGTAAAAATTCAAATAATGTAACATATGCTTGGAAAATAAACCAAAAAAATGGTTATTCACTTACTAGTGATACTTCTGATCAAGCCAAAGCTATTTTTTATCAGGACCAGGACTATAGATTTAATAGCACTGTTACCAATGTCGCTGGATGTTCAAGTAAGTCCAGCTCATCAATGGTGAAAGTAGGTGTAAAAGCCGATTTTAATATCGCTGATATTGATATTTGCTTTGGTGACAGCTTAACTGCTACAGATAATTCAACGAATAATGCGTCTGTTCTGGAATGGAAAATAAATCCTTCTGTGGCTAGCCACGAACTGTATACTGGTAATGGCCAATACAAATTTTCAATTCCGGTAGACGGTGACTATACTTTGACTCAGATCGTACACAGAGACTACAAATGTTTTGATACAATCAATAAGCCTTTTAAAGTTATAGAGGTAATTTCTAAGTTTTCAACTACCGATACGTTCTTGATTTGCTCTCCAGTATTTGTTGAATTTTTAAGTAGTTCTAAGAATGGAGACTCACTTTTCTGGGATTTTGGTGATGGGGAAAAAGCACTCACTACAAGTCAGTTTGCAGGACATTTATATAATAAAAATAGCGGTTGGGGTAATGGTTTTGACATTAAGCTTATCGCTAAGAGTGTTTACGGATGTATGGACACAATGACCAAAAATAATTATGTAGTTGTTCAGGGTCCGGTACCTTACTTTGAGATATTGAATAAAGAAGGTTGTGAACCTGTTCACGCTAAGTTCATCGATTTAAGTGTTGATGCAACTAAGACAATATGGAACTTCAATGATGGTACTCCGATTTACAATTCAAATCAAAAGCAAGATACAATAAACCACGATTTTAGAGTATTTCAAGATAGTGCAAAATCTATGTTCAAAGTAGATCTTGTGACATATGACTCATTAGGATGTGCGGCATATTATACTAGTCTAGATTCAATAGTAGTAATTAATTCTCCTGAAATTCAGTTTTTAAGCAGCAGCAACAACAAACAGTGTGTTCCATTTACAATCAATTTGGAAGATAGAAGTACTGATGTAGTTCGAAGAAAATGGGTTATTGATACCTTAACTACATTTACTGATAGTATTGGAAGTTTGAAGATTGCAGATTTCGGTGAATATCAAAGCTATTTAATTGCAGAGAATGCTATTGGATGTACAGATTCGTTTCATTTTGTAATAAAAGCGAAAGAAAAACCAAAAGTGAATTTTGTACAAGATAATAAATTGTGCCGGGATAAGTTGGCTGTATTTCAAGGAAATGTAGCTCACAATACTCCTTTAGCGGAGTTTCAATGGAATATGGGTGAACCTAGTAATCCGCAAAACACAAATGCTGCACAAGTTGCTTCAATAGTCTACCAAAACAGAGGCGAAAAGACTGTTAAATTCAAAGTAGTTCTAGAAAATGGTTGTTCTGACAGTACATCAAAAAAAGTACTCATTACCGATGAAGCAGATATAGAACAACTCAATATTAATTACTTAAGTTTCGATCAGAATAATATTCTTACCATTTCCTTTCAACCAACTACTTATTCTAAGTTTAGTTCCTATGAGTGGAGAAAATCAGGAATTAGATGGGTTAATGTCCAAAATAGAGATAGTTCAGTGATATTTGACCAGTTCAATGTAGTTCCTTACGATTCGCTTTGTTATGAAATGGCAGTACAAGATTATTGCGATTTTACTGGCAAACCAACAGCACAGCATTGCTTTATTCATTTGCGGGCACAGAGCATTTCTAATTATACCAATATACTTAGCTGGACTCCATATATTGGGTGGTCTGACGTTAAAGCGTATTATGTTCACAGATCTACAGATGGAATTAATTTTCAGAAAGTGGGTCAAGTAAAAGGGGATTTACTTCAGTACATTGATAGCAACCTATGCAATACAGAATATACCTACTATGTTGAAGCTATACATCCAAGCGAAAACTTCAAATCTAGAAGTACCAGAGTTACACAAACACCAATTTATACATACAACGACGGGGTGTCATCGATTCAAAATGTCTCCGTTATTGCAGAAGATGAAATTGAAGTTAAATGGCATAAATCTAAATTCCAATATTTTAATAATTATGTTGTTTATAAGTACAATAATGATGGCAGCCAATTAATCAGCGAGTTTGAAGTTACAGATACCTTCATGCGCGATAAGGATGTAAATACTAACGATGAATCATATATCTATAGAATCCTTGAAAAAGACAGATGTGGATACCTAAACCAAGGTAAAAACTATGGCAAGTCCATACTCCTTCAAGGGTATTATGCCAACGAAAGTGCTACGACTAATGAAAGTAGATTAAACTGGACGAAATATGAAGATTGGAGCACAGGAGTGAAAGATCATAATGTTATACTTTATGATGTACCTAAAAAACAAAAACTCGCCTCACTTGGAGCCAATGATACCACTTTTGTGGATGCTGAGTTTCATCCAGAAATAGTGGAGAAGTATTGCTATCAGGTGTATGCAACGAACCAGGATAAAGATACGAGTTATAGTAACATACTATGTGTTGGTGGTAAAGGAAAAATAGATATCCCAACAGCATTTACTCCAAACAAGGATGGCTTAAATGATGAATTTAAACCTGTTACTCAATTTATGAAAAGTTCGAACTTAGGGGATGTAAAATCGTATCACTTTGAAGTATTTAATCGTTGGGGAGAACTAATTTTTGAGACCAATAATATATCTGAAGGATGGGATGGTAAATACAGAGGTAACTTCTGCCAGCAAGGTGTTTACATTTATAAACTAGCAGTTCAGAATTTGGATAATCATAGATCCTATTACTCAGGAAATATTACGCTGATTTTAAACTAATAAATGGGGGCATTACATTCCGATGCCCCTATTTTAGTTCAGTATTTATCGGCTGATATACTATTTAAAAGAATAAGTATCTTATAAAAGACATATTTTTGTTTCATTGCTTT
>JBEAPG010000206.1:0-4448 GCA_041164545.1 Bacteroidota bacterium | reverse complement strand
CCGTTTGTATTATTGAGTTTATCTAGCTTAGTTTGATAATTCAAGACACTATTATTTTGGACATAATTCCGACTTAGAACAAAACTATAGTATTCCAAATCATTGGCTATTACTCCTTTTACTTTGTGCTTAAAAAATCTGCCTACGGCCCCCGTTCCGGCAAACAAATCGCAAAATTTCAAATCTTGCAATGGACCGCCAATATACTCCCGAATACTTGTTTCCAAAAATGGAAGAAGCCTAACTTTGGAACCTATGTAATTCAAAACCTAATTATTGCAGATTATAGCGCAAACCAAAGGTAAATAAACGATTGTACCAACCCGCTCGACCAAATACTGTTGGACTATTTATTATAATGGGATAATCGCGAATGGAAAATAAAGAATAAGAATGCCTTACATCCAAGCTCCATTTATCCGTCCATTGATAATTGGCACCCAAGTGAAAACCAATTTCGCCTCGATTTAGCTTCTCTTCTTTGGATATAAAGCCATTATCATCGCGCTCATTAAACACATTTACACCTAAAGAAACACCTCCATATGGTGTAATCTTATTAAACTCTGTGTATTTTACCAAAACGGGCACTTCCAGATAATGGTACGAAAGTTTTAAATCTGGGCTAGGATTGTTTATGTCTATCACTTTTTTAGCTCCCTTCATACTATATCTTATCTCAAAGCAACCTTGCCACTCTGGTTTTATTTGTCTGTTTATCTCAATTCCAGCATTTATACCTAGTTTATTATAGCCTCCTAATTGGTCGCCATCAACTTGGCTAAAATTTGCCCCCACCAATACAGCTGCACCAAAGTCTTGAGCTGTTGCGATGACTGAACAAATCAAGAAAAAAAATATGTGAACTATTTTTTTCATACCGCCCAAAAATAGATAAACTTGCATATATGATAGCAATGACCAAAAGAAAAAATAAGGATGTAGCCGGATATATGATTCTTTGCATTTTAGCAGTTATAGATGGCGACTTCGATCCACGTGAGGGAGAAGTGGTAGTTGATTATATGGAAGAACAATTTCCACTAGGCGGAAATCTGGATAATGCATTTGAAGAACTAGGATCTACGGCTGAGGAAGATTTGCCACTTTTATTGCAAAAGTGCGCCGAAGATTTTTATGCAGATAGCACTGAAAAAGAACGGATTAAGTTCTTAGAATTTGTGCTGAAAATGGTAAAAGCAGACCAAAAAATAGACGAAAACGAAAATTGGGTAATTAATAAATTGTACCAATTTTGGGATATAAATTGATCAACTAGTTTTTATTGAGGTTACTAACTTAAAATTGGTAAGTGATTCCCTCTCTAGTGTAACCTTAATCACCCTAACTTAAAAGTATACTTTGTACATTCGGTGTTTAATAAATAGATAGCTTAAGAATAGCTATACTTGGGCTATCTGATGTTTAACCAATAAACGTAAACACCATGAAAAACCCATTAAAATTTAAACTTTACCGCATCTTGCTTATTGCTGCCTTAGCTTTATTTATTGGCATAGGATGCTCTGAAAACGGCGATGAAGTACCCAACGAACTTACTGCAACCATTGGTCATTTTGGATTTGATTTTTCTGCAGGGCAAAGTGACACAATAAATTGGGAGAATAACGATGGAGACGTAATTAGCTGGTATCCAAATAGTGGAAACCACCATCCTGTTTATCCCAATAATGGCAGTTACCTATGGTATAGAAACGACCAAGTAGCTCCAGCAGATTACACCACAAAAACGTACGATTTGGGTGAAACTAGCTTTGCAGATGTAAAGAATATTCCGACTGCTTGGGATACTTTACCAAACCCACTGCTGCCAGGCCATGTAATGATTGTAAAATGCCCTGATGGATATGCTAAATTTAGAATTAATAGCGTAGACACAATGCATTGGGAATGCTAAAGTAACTTATATGTTTACAAGCGGTTCTAGTTTCTAAAGTAAGTACTTACTAAACTGAATTGCTTGATTTAACCGCGCTTAAATATGGGCTACGTTATAAAATCGTGGCCCTATTTTTTTTATAACTTACCAATCAAAAAACTTTATTCGGAAGTAATTTAAGCATTGTATCTGCTAGATATTCCAGTGGTTGTTTTTCACAGATTTCGACTGCTGATCTAGATGTAGTTAATTAAGATAAATGAGGTAATACCAAAACAACATCCAACTTAAAGATATATTAGCAAGCAATAGCATACTCTCTACTTTATTTAATCTTGTTCACACCTTGGTGGCGTGAACCTACAGAGACGGGTTCCTACAAATCAAACTTAATTCCTTGAGCTAGCGGCAGGTCTTTTCCGTAGTTTATAGTATTGGTTTGTCTGCGCATATATGCTTTCCAGGCATCGCTGCCACTTTCTCTACCTCCACCTGTATCTTTTTCTCCGCCAAATGCCCCGCCAATTTCTGCTCCGCTAGTTCCTATGTTTACATTGGCAATTCCACAATCACTGCCCCAACTGCTTAAAAAAGCTTCTGCTTCCTGCAAATTATCTGTAAATATTGCTGAGCTAAGTCCTTGTTTTACATCATTTTGCATTAAAATAGCCTCATCCAGTGTTTTAAATGGAATAAGATATACTATAGGCGCAAAGGTTTCTTCTTGTACAATACTAAAATGATTGCGAGCCACTGCAATACATGGTCTCACATAACAGCCACTTTCGTAGCCTTCGCCACTTAGCACTTCCCCGCCGTATATAATTTCTCCTCCTTCGTCTTCCAATTCACTTATCGCATTTCGAAATGCTGTTACAGCGGCTTTATCGATAAGCGGACCAACATGATTGGTCTCATCTAGTGGATTTCCAATATTTAACTGTCGGTACACTGCTATTAGTTTTTCCTGAAATGTGTCAAATATGTCTTCTTGCACAAGTAATCTTCTTGTACTGGTGCATCTTTGGCCTGCTGTGCCTACACATCCAAATACTGCAGCTCTTAGTGCGTTTTCTAAGTTGGCATTTTTAGTTATAATGATAGCATTGTTCCCGCCTAACTCTAAAAGTGATTTACCTAATCGAGCACCAACTATCTGCCCCACTCGTCTGCCCATTCGTGTACTACCCGTGGCTGAAACCAATGGTATTCTTCGGTCTTTTGCCATGCTCTCTCCTATTTTATAATCACCGATTATTAAGTTAAAAACTCCCTCTGGCAAATCATTTTCTACAATTACTTCTTTTAGTATTTGATGGCACGCTATGGCTGAAAGCGGTGCCTTTTCACTCGGTTTCCAAATACACACATCTCCACAAATGGCTGCTATCATAGCATTCCAAGCCCATACAGCCACCGGAAAATTAAATGCTGAAATAATACCTACTGTACCCAGCGGATGCCATTGTTCGTACATTCTATGATTGGGCCGTTCGCTATGCATAGTTAAGCCATACAACTGGCGAGACAAACCCACAGCAAAATCGCATATATCTATCATTTCTTGCACTTCACCTAGTCCTTCTTGATAGCTTTTACCCATTTCTAAGCTTACCAAGCGCCCTAAATCTTTTTTACGTAAACGCAGTTTTACTCCAAATTTTCGAACTACATCTCCTCTAAGCGGAGCTGGAACTTTTCTCCAATGTTCGAAGGCTTCTTGTGATTTTTTTATTACATGCTCATACTCACTGACGCTAGAAAATACAACGGAAGCAAGTACTTTTCCATCTACCGGACTGGTTACTTGTATGGTTTCGGTACCTAGTGATGTCACCCATTCTCTACCTGTACAGATACTCTCGTTTTTTTCTTTTATTCCTAAGCTGTGTAATAATTCTTCTACCGTTTTTGCCATGGTACTACAAAGGTAGCTAAAAGGGCTTTATCCCAATACTATTAGTTCCGTATTGCCTAGTATGGTAAACAAAAAAAGGTTGATGCTTTCACATCAACCCCACTTTCTTTTTTATGCAAACACACAGGTTTACACTTTTCCTCTAGCTGCTTTTTTAAGATACTTTGCAGCAGCTTTTTGCTTATTCTTTTTAGCCACTTTGAAAGCCTTCCATCCTTTCAAATTCTCGGCTTTCGGGTTTGCCCCTTTTTGAAATAGCAGTTGAATGAAATCAATATCACCCAAAAAAGCTGCTTTATGAAGGGGCGTATTGCCTTCATTATTTACAGCCTGTACACTCGCTCCTCTGTTGAGTAATAAGGTAAGCATTTCCTTGTTTCTACTATTTACTGCATAGTGCAGTGCTGTATTGCCTTGATTATCTGATTTATTGGGACTTATACCCTTTGTAAGTAGATAAGTGAGCATTTCAGTATTTGCATTATCTATAGCATAAAACAACAAGTTCCTTCCTTTACTGTCTGTAGCATTTGAAGTAGAAGATTTATCCAAAACAAGTTTAACCGCATCAAGGTTATCTTGCTTAGCCGCCAAAAACTCGATTCTTCCCCTATTTATTGTGTATTCATC
>JBEAPG010000205.1:0-4455 GCA_041164545.1 Bacteroidota bacterium | reverse complement strand
TTATTTACACCATAAAACTAGCGCTGGAGTATCAGCATACTTTTGGCACAGATGTATTTATTGACATTTTAGGATATCGTAAGTATGGCCATAACGAAGGAGATGAACCTCGTTTTACTCAACCTACTTTGTACAAAACCATTGCTAAGCATCCAAACCCCCGTGAAATCTATAGCAAAAAATTAATCGAGCATAGCAACATAGAAGCTAGTTTAGCTAAAAAACTAGAAAAAGATTTTAAAGCATTATTACAAAAAAATCTGGATGATGTACGCAATAATGTTGTACCCAAGAATAACAACTTACCCAAAGACAAATGGGGTAAGCTCAAAATGGGAACCAAGCAAGATTTTGAACAAACGGAAAACACAAAAATTAGCACAAAATTATTCAACCAAGTAGCCAATGCTATAACCCATATACCTGACAATCATATGCCTATAAAAAAGGTAGAGAAATTGTACGACGACAGAAAAAATATGGTACAAACTGGTGTTTTTGATTGGGCTATGGGTGAGCTAATGGCCTATGGATCTCTCGCTCAAGAAGGTCATCCGGTACGAATGACTGGGCAAGATGTAGAAAGAGGAACATTTTCACATAGACATGCCGTTATAAAAACAGAAGATGGTAATGGTGAATACATGCCACTTAACCATATATCTGACAAACAAGCCAAAGTAGAGATTTACAACTCACTTTTAAGCGAATTTGCCGTTCTTGGATTTGAATATGGCTATTCTATGAGTACTCCTTATGGATTAACCCTTTGGGAAGCGCAATTTGGTGATTTTGCCAATGGTGCCCAAGTAATGATAGACCAATACATTGCTAGTGGTGAAACAAAATGGGGTAGATTTAGCGGACTAACTATGTTATTGCCTCACGGATACGAAGGACAAGGACCAGAACATAGCAGTGCCAGACTAGAACGCTATTTACAATTGTGTGCAACTGCCAATATGCAGGTAATGAATATTACCACACCTGCAAACTTATTCCACGCATTGCGCCGCCAGATACATCGTGATTTCAGAAAACCTTTGGTAATCATGTCACCAAAAAGTTTGCTTCGTCACCCACTATGTGTGAGCACGACTTCAGAATTTACAGAAGGAGCTTTTCAAGAGGTAATTGGCGACTCATATGCCGATGCTAAAAAGGTAAAAAAAGTAAATTTCTGTAGCGGGAAAATCTACTATGACCTGCTAGAAAAACAACAGGCCGATAAGCGAGATGATGTAGCAATAGTAAGAGTGGAGCAGTTGTATCCAATGCCAGAAACCAAGATAAATGCCATTTTCGAGATGTATCCAAATGCGGAGTTCAATTGGGTGCAGGAAGAACCAAAAAACATGGGTGCTTGGCTACACGTATTACGCTATGATTGGCCGAAACCACTTAAAGGGAATACCCGAAAAAGCAGCGCAAGTCCAGCTACGGGATATGCGTCTGTCCACAAACAGGAGCAGCAAGCTATTGTGGACGAAGCTTTTAACATAAAATAGTTTTACTATGGTTAGTTCCAGGAGCACTATGTTGGATAAATTACCATTTAAACCAACGATAAAACTACTGATTCTAACTTTAATTTTTACTTCGTTTTTCTCCGGACTTCTTGGCCAAAATACCCAATTATCACAACAAGCACATTTGGAAAATGACCAAATTACTGTAACGCTGCTTGCACTAAATTCAGACACAGTTTTTAATAATGGTATTGTGGTAATAAAGCAAAAAGAGAAGGAAGTTCTTGACACTATTTTGATTGCAGAATATTATCAATACAACTTAACAATTGACACGGCCTATATTTCTACTGAAAGCCATCAACCAATTCTTGTATTAAAAACCAGTCTCTTTACTACAGAAAATTTAGGAGAGCACGGCGTCTTTAAGCTATCGTTGATCAGGTATACACTTTGGTCATTTGCCAAGGAGCATCCTGTTACCCATTTTGTAGCAAGCTACTTGTACAAAGACGACTATATGGATTGGGATGAGTTATACGACACATCAAATGGGATTTTTGCAGAGTCCATGAGTCATTGTATTTTGAATAATTCAATCAGCATTAGAAAGAATAGCGTACACGTAAAACCTAGAATTTACTCTTGCATAGAAACGAATGACAACTCCGAATGTCACAGGGCAAAATATGAAATTAGGAATTTTATTTATGCTAAAGGAGAATACCCATTGTTTTGAAAATGGGCTTAGACTAAACAACCCCAAAAACTTAAGCTAGTTCATTTTCTTCACTTCCCTATAGAGCCAAATACCTGCAACAATGCCTGCGAGTATTTCTCCAATTGGCATAGCAATCCAAACACCATCTAGCACCCAAAAAAGCGGTAAGACAAACATTAGCGGAATCATAAATAAACCCTGACGAGCAATGGTAAGAAATAATGCTGGCTTGGTTTTGCCCACTGCCTGAAAATAAGCTCCTCCAATAAAACCTAAACCCATAAATGGTAGAGAAATAAAAACCAAACGTAGTGCTCTTGGTGTGTGATTTAATAAAGCAGCATCTTTGGTAAACAAACCAATTAATGGCTCGGCAAATACAGCAATTAATCCAAAAAGCACAATGGACATTACCGTTGTCCACTTTATAGAAAGGTTAATACTTTCTTTCACCCTTTCCCATTTTTTTGCGCCAAAATTGAAACTTACAATAGGCATAAGTCCCTGCATTATTCCAATAATCGGGAAAGCCACAAACAAGGTAAATCCTCTAATAAGGCCATAAATAGCAATGGCATGTGAGCCACCAGCATCGCCAAGCGTATCGGCATATTCTATTCTCCCATATTTGTCTAATAAATTATTAAGTACTATAGCCAGTAAGCTAAACATACTTTGTCTTAATAACGTTACGGAGCCAATAGAACTTATTTCGCGCACAATTGGTGCATCCAAACGCAAATTGTTTTTGGTAATACTCAGTTCACTTTTACCAGACAAGAAAAACCAAATAGTATAACCACCACTTAAGAAATAGCCTGCCGTAGTCGCCCACGCTGCTCCCGAAATCCCCATGTCTAAGTAATAAATCAAAATAGGATCTAAAACCATATTTACAACAGCAGGAATGACTAAAGTTAGCATCGCTACTTTTGGCTTGCCTTCTGAGCGAATAACATTATTACTCATCATGGCCCAACCTAAAAAAGGTAAACCAGGTAGTAAAATGTAAAGATACTCCTTGGCAAATGGCATAATTTGCTCATTTGCTCCAAATAAGGCTAACAATGGCTCACTAAAAATAAAACCCAAAATAGCGAAGCCACCTAGCAATATCAAGGTAAGAGTTATCTGGTTACCGAACGTTTTTTGTGCCTTTGTATTATCTCCTTCTCCCAAGGCACGAGCAAGAACAGAGGCTCCACCAACACCAATTGCCATTCCAAATGAGGAAATAAGAAAAGTGATGGGTAGTACCACGGTTATTGCACCAATAGCTAACTCACCAATAAATCGACTTACGAAAAAGGTGTCAACAATTTGGTAAAGCGACATTACCAAAAAACCCATTGCCGCAGGTACCGATTGCTTAAGTAGTAAGCTCGATATATGTTCTGTACCTAACTTGTCCGATGTTTTTTGCGCTTTTTCCAAGGCGGCAAATGTAAAAGTTTATTTACTAAACCATTTTATGGATGTAATTAATTCCAATATTCAGAAAACAAGGTAGATAATCCAAAATGGAACACAAGTCAACTTAGATAATAAATTTCATTTTCGTTTATTGAGCGTCTTTCTATGACAAATAACTTCTATACATCCATACCTGCTTTTCTTGTAATTTGATATAGTCGCTCATTTGAGAAACCGTACCTTCATCGTCTATCTCCGATGCTAAGCGCAGAATTTCTCTCTGTTTTGAAATTATAGTCGAGTACGAATCCATTATTACTTTCAAGGCTTCTTTTCCATCTTTCACTTCCACGCATTCTTCTACAAGCGAGTACTTAATATTATTGGTAAAAGAGTGAACCGGGTTTCCTTCCAGTGTCAAAATACGTTCAGCTATTTCATCTATTTGAACAACCAAAGCATTGTAAATTTCTTCAAACTTCAAGTGTAGCTCGAAAAATTCTCTGCCTTTTATGTTCCAATGAAATCCGCGTGTATTCATATACAATACAGAATAGGTAGCAAGTAATACGTTTAGTTCTTCCACTATTTTGTGGGTTTGGGTTTTGGGTAATCCTATAGCATTCATTCCCCAAAAATAGAAATAAAAAGAGCAACTTACCTATTTAATTCCTTTACCAAAGCATCAGATTTTTTAATAAAACAGTATAGAATACCGCACATTTCCCCCTCGAATACTTGCCCTTGTCTTGAAATCAACCTCGATTTAAATCATTGAATTTATGTCAGTTATATCCTTCATTTGAGTAATCTAGATTTTACTATTCCTTTTTTAAATTCAAATAGTGTTAT
>JBEAPG010000204.1:0-4472 GCA_041164545.1 Bacteroidota bacterium | reverse complement strand
GACCCTCTTCCGTGTCATCTGACGCTATCGGAAATTTAGGACCAAAACCTGCTGTTTTTATGCGCATTTCGTCTATACCGTTTACCGTTAAAAATTTCTTTACTGCTTCGGCTCTTAGTTCGCTCAACCGCATATTATGCTCCAAACCGCCAAGGCTACTTGTATGCCCTGAAATTTCAACTACCACTTCTGGCTTTTTAAGTAAAAAAGCAAGAACATCATTCAGTGTTCCAAACGATTCTGGAAGCAAGTTGGCCTCATCATTCATAAAGTGGATATCATCCAAAATCAATTTATCTCCCACTTTCAAGGTAGATAAAGCAGATGATTTACTATTTACTTCATCCTCGCTATCATCATTTTTACGTGTATCCGAAAAATTGCAACCACATTCTTCCTCATTTTCCACGGGCACCAAGCTTACATCATCTAGGTAGTAGTAGCTTTCTATTAATTCGCCAGGCACTTCTACCAATTCTAATTGTTTATGATTTTGAAAACTTCCTAAAACCATATGTGTCTCACCGCCTTTTGCTGTGTATGTACATTGCACTTTCATCCAACGTGTTTTAAAGTTGAGTACTTGATTGTTCAAGTGCATACTTGGCACCACGCTTAGTCGCTCATTGGTATTGATATACTGCGGTTTATCCGTGAATAATACACCAAATGCATTGGTTGCATATTTACTCCCTGGCGAAAGTTTTAGGTATGCCGAAAAACAATAGGTGGAATCCTTCTTTAAAGGTGCTTTTAGTTCGTTTTGCAGATATTCAATGTCTTTTTGCATAGTAAATACCCTAAAACCCACAAAACTCTTTCCAGAGCGCGCATTATCGCGATCCAGGTAAAAATCCGGAGATTCTGAGGCTACAGACCAACCTGGCAACTGTGTGGTAAAACTCATGATTGAAAACGGAGCCTGAGGATGAAATTCAAATTCCGGATTACTTATATAGTTGTATCTGGCTTTTGTATCAAAACTCCCAAGTTCTAGTAAGCTTGGATCTCCAACACTATCTTCAAAAGCAATATAGGCATCATTCCCTTTTATTCGATTAGGATTTTCAATCGTGCTCTTCCATAGAGAGACAAAGTTTCTATCAATCGGACCATTTAGCTTTTTCTCATATTCGGCTACCGTGAAACTCTCAAAATCGTAGTAAATATGATACACTTTATTGCCATCTTCTATAATAGCAGGACGGTAAGCATGTTGCAACTCTAGTTTACCCTTGTTCCATTGTCTAATGAGTATAGTATCGCCTATTTGAGGATCGCAAAACACTTCAAATCCATCTTTTGCAAAGCCTTTTTTAGACTTGAAAGCCTTGAAATTTTCTTCTTTTACAATACTTCCGTCTTCTGTATAATAAAGCCACTTGCCATCTTTTAGATAGTCGTACTGCTTTGTATTGGTAACAGATGAGTAGAATTTAAACTTAATATATTCTCCTTGTTGAGAGGCAATTAAATTTTTATAGACTAAGGTATCTTGCCCAAAGCTAGCAAATGCAGATAAGAGGAAAACTATTATGGTACATCGCATTACTTATTTAATAATCGAAAACTGTACCAACTTAGCATACAAGCTTAGAATTGCTGACCAATAAAGAAGTGAAACTGACCCGGCTGATCTGTAGAAAGAGGATCTAATGCCCACGCATAGTCTATTCCTAATAAACCAAACATTGGAAGGAATAAACGCACACCAACACCAGCCGCTCTTCTTACCTCAAAAGGATTGTACTCCTTAAAACTACCCCAGGCGTTTCCTGCTTCTAAGAAGGTTTGCGCAAATATGGTAGAAGACTGACCTACTGTGAGCGGATAGCGCATTTCTAGTGTGTACTTATTGTAAATAGGCAGCCCAGCTTGACCAAATTGTGGGTCACTTACTCTACCTTCGTCATAACCACGTTGCGATACTATATCTGTTCCGTAAAGAACAAAATTGCTTAACCCACTTCCTCCAACTCTAAATAACTCAAAAGGAGAATAACCAATGTCTTGATTATAAACCCCAATAGCTCCAAATTTAAAGGCTGGCGCTATTACAAACTGGCGCTTAGCTCCATTTGGAAAACCTAGAAACCACTGGCCACTGAATTTATATTTATGCAACTCTACCCATTTGAATTTCTCTTGAGCTGATAAGCTACTATAATCTTTGTCGCTGAAAGCAGAAAGTGGCGGTGTCGCCTGAATAGAAGCCACAAAATTACTTCCCTCTGTTGGGTAAATAGGATGGTTGGAACTGTTTCTACCAATAGTAACCATTAAGCTTAAGTTATTTGCAAATCCATCTGTAAATCCAAGTTCAGATGCGCCAAAATTATTCCATTTTTGAAGTGTATACCGTTGGAAGCTAAGTGAGCTATTTACATAAAAATAATCATCTGGAACTTTCAAATTTTTACCAAATGAAATGGATGCTCCACTGGTTTTAAACTTTGGTCTACCTGGGTCTGTAGACCACGTAGATTGTACACTATGAAAAACATTGAAACCAAACGAGTTTGGTTTTTTACCACCTAACCACGGCTCATTAAACGAGAAGTTGTACGCCTGAAAAGTTGGACCATTACTTCGCGCACTGATAGAAAGTTTTTGACCGTCTCCCGCAGGAATCGGAGTCCATCCTCCTTTTTCGAACATTTTTCGGGTACTGAAGTTATTAAGTGTGAGCCCTAAAGTTCCCACAAATCCACCTATACCTCCCCATCCACCTGAAGCCTCTATTTGGTCGCTTGGTTTTTCAGTTACTTTGTATTCTATATCTACAGTACCATTTTGAGGATTAGGGATTGGATTTACATCCAAACCTTCTGGGTCGAAAAAGCCCAATTGAGCCAGCTCCCGCATACTACGCTGTATATCGCTTCGACTAAACTTATCACCCGGGCGTGTTCTGATAGCGCGTAGTGCCACAAAATCACTGGTTTTGTCATTTCCAATTATACTGATTCTATTAACCGTAGCTTGTTTACCTTCATAAATACGAAGTTCTAAATCAATACTATCATTTTCTACTAACACCTCAACTGGATTGATATTGAAAAACAAGTACCCATCATCCATGTATAAACTACTAATATCAAAACCAGCTTCGCTTCCAAAAATCTTGCTTTCCAGTTTAGACTGATCATATACATCACCTTTATTAATACCCAATAATGTATCAAGCAAACTACTTCTATACTTCGTATTCCCAACCCAAGTTAGGTTTCTGAAATAATATTTATTTCCTTCATCTATGCCCATATGCACCACCACTCTGTCTTCTGAAATGCGTTTAACAGAATCATACAGCAACTTGGCATCTCGATAGCCTAGAGTATTGTACTTTTTAATGATTTCGGGTTTGGTTTCATTAAATTCATCCGCTACAAATTTTGAAGAACCAAATACGTTAATTTTGTGATAAGTACGTTTTGGTTTAAGTAGTTTTCGGATTTTTTTGTCTTCAAGATTTGTATTTCCCTCAAAAACATAGTCGTACACTTTTACTTTTTTACCTCTATTAATATCAATTCTTAAAATTTCAAAATTCGGTTTCTCAGGATCTGGTTCTACCGTAAATTTGGTTTTAACCCCATAAAAACCTTTCTCAAAAAAGTAGGCTTCAATTTCTCGACGTGTGCTATTCTGTAAATCTTCGGTGATTAACTGGTTTCTTTTTAATGAAATTTCATCGCGAATGTTATTCGTTTCTGCTTTTTTAAGCCCTTTTATAGAAAACTTAGATAAGCGAGGGCGCTCTTTTACTACCAACTCCAAAAATATTTTGGTGCCTTCGGTTCGAACAATACCAATAGCAATATCACTGAATAGTTGTTGTTTCCACATTCGCTCTATTGCTACTCTCGTTTCATCTCCAGGAATGGTAATTTTCTGTCCTACACTAAGGCCAGACATCAAAATCACGATATTAGCATCTGTGAAATCATTTCCAACTACTTCCAAACCACCAATTTCAAATGTCTGTGGATTTTCGTAGTCAATTATCACATTTACCCCATCGTTTCTTACTTGACCAATGGAAACCAACGCACTAAAAATTAGGAATAAACCTATCGCTCTAATCATCTATACTCTGTTTTTATACTAATTGTTCGCTTGTTTTGCCGAATCTTCTTTCTCGGCTTTGATAATCTAAAATGGCCTCATACAAATGTTCTTTTCTGTAATCTGGCCAAAGAACTGTGGTAAAATACAACTCGCTGTACGCTATTTCCCAAAGTAAGAAATTGCTTATTCTTAGCTCGCCACTGGTGCGTATCATCAACTCCGGATGCGGATATTTATGAGTAGTAAGTGTATTATTTATAAGTTCTTCGTTTATATCTGAAGTATCTATTTTACCTTCAACGGCCATTTCAGCAATGTGCTTTGTGGCGTTTACAATGTCCCATTTCGCACTATAACTTAAGGCCAAAATTAGGGTCATTCTATCATTGTCTTTGGTTATT
>JBEAPG010000203.1:0-4493 GCA_041164545.1 Bacteroidota bacterium | reverse complement strand
AATTATGAAGTAGCTATCAACAAAAAGAGCACTTTTAAAGAAGAATTTGTAACTGCCGGAGGCATTGAATTAAATGAACTAAATCAAACCACCTTCGAGATAAAGAAACATCCCAACTTATATGCTGCAGGAGAGATTCTCAATATTGACGCTATAACCGGCGGATTCAATTTTCAAGCAGCTTGGACAGGTGGTTTTCTTATCGCTAAAAACTTATCTCGGAGGTAAGTTTTTTAGAGGATAAAACATTCACAATTATTCCTTCATTTTGAAAAAATAATTCCGAATTTGGGAATCACATTTCTTTTTTCATCAAGTTGTCTCTTCGAATATAAATTTATCTTGAAGCCGAAATTCACAGTTATGCAACTGGCTATAAATGATATACAGCTATATTTAATCAAATAGGAATATTAATTCCAAGCAATGCATAAAATTTGTTGTGAGTAACACCACGAAAAAAATCAAGATTTAATTCTTTTTAAAATTGGTAATTGGAATCGAAAAGAGTTTTCAGTTTTACAGATTGGCATCCACATTTTAAATCAGATACTTTTTTCGATATATTTATGCTTTCACTAGGCAATAATATTAAATTCTCTAAGGATATTTCTTAGCATGCACTCCAAAAAATACGTAATTTGTAATATGAATAAACGATTTGGATTAATAGTAACAGCTATTTTATTTGTTTCTGTCGTTTTAGCTCAAATCCCCGAATTAAATATAGTTAAATCCACAGGGTTTCCAGAAAACAGCCGTGCCTTGATTAAAGCACGAATCGCATATAACAATGGTGAGTACCAATTGGCAGAAAAATTATTTTTTACTGCATCAGAGAAAACAGCACTTACAGATTTAGATAATTTACTTTTTGCGAATACATTATTGAAGGACAATAAACCAGCCTTGGCTAAAGAATTTTATTCCAACTATTTCAGTAATGTACCAGGCGAAGTTCAACAAAAAGACCAGTTAAGCGTTCTATTAGAATCAGAAGCTAATCAATTTAAACGTAAAGCAATATCAACATCGGATGAAATGTCCGCCTCACTTTATCAGAATAATTTGTTTGAATGTAAAGACGGAAATTTGTATTCGTACGATTTTGACTGTGAGCAAAATATTAACAACAAAGACGAGGTAGTTTTAGGCTCAACAGACATGAAACTTAGCTCTATAAGCTTCTATGCCAATGGCACAATGGCTATTGCTTGCTACTATAATGAGCTAACTGATAAGTTTGGTTTATATCTGCTTAGAAGTAAAAATGACAAATGGTCATCTCCCAAAAAAATACTGGCAGACAAGTCGAATAACTATGCTTTTCCGATGGTAGATGAAAAAAACAATATGCTTTATTTTTCTTCTGATAAATCAGGAGGATATGGCGGGTATGATCTCTATCAGAGTGTTATTGGCAGTAAAAGTGTAGAAACTCCATTGAATTTAGGCCCCGAAATCAATACTACAGGACATGAAATATCTCCTTACAAAGGGGGAAATTGGCTTTACTATTCTACAAACGGTAAACTTTCAAAGGGAGGTTTCGATATTTACAAATACAATAAGATAAATGAGGAAAATTTTATTTTATTAAATTATCTGAATGTAAATACAATGGATGATGATTTGTTATACCTGCCTTATAGTTCGCAGAAATGCATTGCAGGTCACATTCAAAATAAGAAATATGTTATTTCAACTTTGGAAAAAGCCTCACAATCTATGTTTATAAAAGGTATTGTGATGGACGAAAATAAGTCTCCAATTAATAACGCAACCTTACTTTTTGAAACGGATGAAAACTTTGGAAGATACGTAGCGACTAATGCAAAAGGTGAGTATAATTTCACGTCGGAAGACAAAAAAGGTGAATTATTGGCAATGGTAATTGCAGAAGGCTATTTACCACAAAAAATAGACGTTGTAAAAACCAACGAAATAATATTGGAACCTGCAGAACAAAAAGAATTAATCGTAGAAAAGGTACATACTAATCACTTTAGCCCAAGTCAAAAAGTAGTTGAAAAAAAATCTTCAGTAGAAAGTACAACGCAAACGGTAACCACTACATATAGGGAAGTAGCTAAAGAAGATCCTATTAATCTTATTTCTGCACCTACCACAAACCCGTATACACTAAAAACCAATGATTTATTCTACATAATCATTGGATCTACAGCTACCAAACAACAAGCTGAAACTTATTTACTAAAATGGATTAATCGATTTGACAATCTTGAAATAATGATTTCTGAGAAAGGCATGTACAGAATAGGTTTCTATGCAGGAATGACTGAAAATGAAGCAAAATACGCTTATGACAAAGCAAGAAAAGTGAAAAGTGAAGTTTGGATATTAAGGCCAAAGCGTTAATTAATACCTCAACATTTTTCTAGGTATTTTCATCCTCCACAATCCATTTCCGTAAGTACCTGCATAAATAAACCGATCTTCTTCGTTCACCTCAAAGTCTCTTATCGCAATTGGTGGAATCTTTCCTTTGAGTTTTTGCCAGCTAGGCATACTACTATTTCTATAGTACAAACCATCTAAGGTCGCAATTAACACTCCGTTACTATTAGTAAAGTGATACATCTTAAATGTTTCATATGGTGCCAAACCTTCTGAGTAATTTGTCCAAGTCTCTCCCCCATCATTACTTTTATAAACCTTATGAATCTCTCCATCATCCATAGTGCCTAATCCAAGGTATACCTCATTTTCATCACTTGGATTAGAAGTGATACAGGTAATATGCCGCCAAGCTAAAACAGGTAAAGTGCGGCTAATGTCTTGCCAGTCTTGACCTCCATTTTCAGACTTATAAAACTTGTTGCGTAAGTTACTAGGATCCCACGTGGGTTGGTCGAATGCAAGATATACACTTTGTGTATTCGCCTTATTAATGTTAAAACCTGTTGCCTTAAACTGACCACTTTTTAGTGTAGAAGTCAGGTTTTGCCATTGTTCACCATTATTTAACCAAACATCTTTTCCAACATAGTAAAAACTGTCTGTTTGATATTTAGGGATACGCACTAATTTTCCTGTAAATGGATTAACAGTGGCTGGTGGATGCACAAAAGTAGAGCTAAGCAAATTGCCTTTCTCCATTTTTCGAATTGCACCTCCTGAAAGTGTAAGATAATCGTTGTCTAACTCTAATACATCGCCTCCATCCCCATAGAGTATTCCAACATTTAACCACTGCTTCTTGCGCACCTTAAACGTTCCCAAATCCTGACAACCAAGCATTATTTCTCCATTTTTCAACTCAGCTAGACCGTAAATCTGCATCATTGTTAAATTCTTACCCGATACATTTTGCCAAGTCGCACCAGTATCAGTGGTTCTAAATAAGCCTCCATCGGTAGCCAGAAAAAACTCATTTGGTGAAAATAACTGCATTCCCCTTATATCGTCGTGGGCGAACCGATTATCTAAATAAAAAGGAAAAGTAACCTGACTAAAAGTTGCTCCTCCATTTTTACTCACATATGCTCGTACCCCGCCCAATACGATAATATCTGAATTCCCTGGCGCAATTGCTATTTCCGCATGATGAATGTCAATTCTGCTTATTGCATAAGAGGTATATATATTCTCCCATGACTCGCCAAAATCTAAACTTTCATCTATATAAGTTTGTTTTCCATAACTGTAAAACGCTAAATATCTGCCTTGGATATTTGGATCTTCGCAAAAAGCAATACGCTCGAATTTATAATTTATCTTGGTTGCTACTTTTGGATTATATATTCCAAGCCTTTGAGTTATATCCTCCCAATTCTTACCTGCGTCTAGACTTTTGTAGAGTCTATTGCCACTGGCAAAACATAGGTTTAACTTATAATTACTAAAAATTGCTGTTCTAAAATCTATCTTTTCATCCGAAAAGACCTCTTTCCAAGTTTCCCCGAGATTATTAGAATGATAAATTGCATTTGGTGTACAAGCCACCATATTGCTATCATTGGGTGAAACTGCAAGTGCCCACGTTGGCTTTTTTTCAGTAGATAAAAATTGCAAGCCCGTTTGTGACCAGCTTTTACCATCGTTTTCAGATTTTAGAACTCCAAATCCAAAATCTTCATTATAATGGGTTAAGCCGGTCCCTCTGAATAGGATATTTCCTTTTTTAGCAATACATAAGGTCCCCATTTGTAAATGGCTGTCTTTATCTACTTTTTTCCAAGACTGCCCATTATTGGTGGAACGATATAGTCCTCCAGTAATACTCCCGGCATACCAGCAATCTGGCTCAATCAATACATCCTCTATCCAACCTGTTCCTGTACTTGTCCACTGCAAGCTATCTACATTACTCGGAGGTATTGTTTTTGGGCCTAAATGCTGCCAACTATATTTCTTTTTTACTTGCTGACCATACCCTTGCAAGCTAAAAAGAAGTATGATATAGGAAATTATACTTTTTTTATACTGCATTTTTAAAAATAACAAAAAGACCCAAACCGATAAAAAATAGT
>JBEAPG010000202.1:0-4498 GCA_041164545.1 Bacteroidota bacterium | reverse complement strand
AGTTTGGAAACCGAGCTTATGTATACACGCCGCAGAATGCGTAAAAGCTCTGCCTAATGTATATAAACCCAAAGAAAAACCATGAATTACGCCAGAAGGTGCAGATACTGATGCGCTAAAAGCACAAATAGCAAAATGCCCAAGTGGCGCACTTAGTTATATTATGAATGAAGAAATCAATACAAGTAATGAAATAAAAGTAGAGGCAACTAGCAACGGTCCACTTTTGGTGCACGGCTCTATACTCCTAACAAAACCTGACGGAAGCACTGAAAGTAGATCCAATAGAACTGCATTTTGCAGATGTGGGCAATCGGCAAATAAGCCCTTTTGCGACGGCACCCATCGTTCTATTAGTTTTGAATAAGTAACCAATGAAAAACAAAGAACTTGCCTTACCCAAATGGGTTCCAAAACCATTGCGAAAATCAATGCTAAGAGCCTTGATGAAACAAACCATTTTAGATTACTACAACAGTCTACCTCCAAAACAAATAAGTGAAGCTGAGCACGAAGCCCTCACTTTTGTAAGGAGAAATGGTCCAGAAGTCTTCCCCTATAATTTTAGCAAAAAATATAATAAAGAAGATGTTGAAGTGCATTTGGACAAGAGCAACGGACTGAAGTACGTAGTAGAAAATGGCAGAAAGCTTTACTTTAAACGCAAATCCTCCATTAGAGGTGTAAAAAGAAATTATAATGCTCTGCGTATAGAACAAGATAAAAAATCTGCACATCGCTATCTTACCCCTAGCTTCGACATAGAGCGCGGCGACATTTTGGTAGATGTGGGAGCCGCAGAAGGTAATTTAGCGCTATCGGTCATAGACAAGGTGAAACGCGTTTATCTTTTTGAAACTGACCCCAATTGGCTGGAAGCACTTGAGGCAACATTTGCTCCCTGGAAAGAAAAAGTGGTGATTGTAAATAAATATGTGAGCGATCAAAACAATGCACATCACGTTTCTTTGGACGAATATTTTAAGGATAAGGAAACTTTTACTTTTTTAAAAATAGATGCCGAAGGGGCAGAAAATGCCATAATAAAAGGCGCAAACACATTGCTATCTAAAAGAAACCCAATGCGGTTTGCTTTGTGCACTTATCACAAACCGAATGATGCAGAAGAATTTGAAATTATTTTAAAGAATTTTCATTTCAAGACTGAATTTTCTGATGGATATATGATTTTTCCAGAACTCAGAACCTTCTACCCTCCATACCTTAGAAACGGTTTAATTCGGGCCATTCGCAACTAGCATACACGTGGTAGGTTTTCGAAATATTGTCTATTACTTTCTTCTCACTCTTGGATTTATTGGACTCACAGTGCTTACGCAAATTGGTGGATTTATTCTCCTTTTTGCCGTTTACCTAAATGTTAAACGCATACCCAAATTTTGGGGAGACAAAGCCTTCGTTTTTATCCTGTTGTATGACACTTTTACCTTTCTAATCGTCCCGATTATAGCCCCTATTTTTGGCAGAGAGCCCATTAAAAATACGGAACACATAAAACCAACCACTTTTTTTACCGTGCTCTGCAATAGAAACTATGTGCAACCTGCTATTAACCAAGCACTTCAAAGCGCTTCCGAGACATTAATCAAAGAAGAAGCCTCCATCCAAATTAATTACCTCGATGCCAATTTTCCTTTTTTCAATGGCTTCCCTCTCCTGCCCCACCTTAGCCATAACGATGGCAAAAAACTAGATTTGAGTTTTGTATATGAAAATGAATCGGGGCAAATTTCTCCCCTCCAAAAATCGAACAGCGGTTATGGCATTTTTACCGAACCTCTGCAAAATGAAATAAACCAAACACAGATATGCAAAGACAATGGATACTGGCAATATAATTATTCAAAATACCTCACACTGGGTGAAATAAACACCCAACTGAGCTTCTCCGAAAAAGGAACGAAGCTGTTAATCAATGCACTATTGCAAGATCAAGAAATAGGTAAGCTATTCATTGAACCACATTTAAAACAACGACTTCAACTAACCGATGATCGTATTCGTTTTCATGGCTGTGGTGCCGTGCGGCACGACGACCATATTCATTTCCAACTCTTATGAAATACGTATTCCTCTCTTTAACTGTTTTATCCCTTTTTCTTGGATGCAAGCAACAAAAACAATCTTCATCCGATGAATCAGCAGTTAGTCTAGTCATTCTGGGAACAGTGCAAGATGCAGGCTCGCCGCATATTGGTTGCGCCAAGTTATGTTGTAAGTTTTTATTCGAAAGCGGCAACTCAGACCGTAAGGTGGTTTCCCTCGGTCTTATAGATCACAGCACACAGAAAAGCTACCTTTTTGAAGCTACACCTGATATAGCCACTCAATTAAAAAACTTGAAACAGTGGACTAAATCAGACAAAGAATTACCCGATGGCATTTTCGTAACCCATGCTCATATCGGGCATTATACAGGATTGATGTATTTGGGAAAAGAAGCCACAAACGCATCAAACATACCGGTGTATTGTATGTCAAGGATGCACAAATTTCTAAATTCTAGCGGACCATGGAATCAGCTTATTGCCTTACAAAATATAGAGCTAATTAGAATGCAAGCCGCTGAAACTATTGTACTTTCAGACCACCTACAAGTCACTCCAATATTGGTTCCTCATCGAGACGAATATTCGGAAACTGTTGGGTATAGAATAGATACAAAAACCAAAAAAGTACTTTTTATTCCAGACATTGACAAATGGAGTAAATGGCCAGAGATAATCCATCAAATAAAAGTATGCGACTATGTTTTTGTAGACGGCACTTTTTATGATGGGCAAGAAATAAACAATCGAGATATCTCAGAAATTCCTCACCCATTTGTAGTGGAGAGTTTGGAATTATTTAAAGACCTATCATCCATAGACAAAGGCAAAATTCATTTTATTCATCTTAACCATACAAATCCTTTACTAAACATAAACAGCACAGAAAGCCGAAAAGTGGAAGATTTAGGATTTCGAATTGCAAGAAAAAACGATTTGTTTAAACTTTAATCCTACTGCTTTGTTTACCCTTTTTAGGAAAACAAACATAAATGATTAAACAATTTAGCCTTTTATTTCTCTTATTCACTATCACTTATTTGGCCGTTGCACAAGGCAATGGAACCATTAGAGGTAAAATAACCGATTCCAAAACTGGCGAGGCCCTTCTTGGTGTTACCGTAAGGCTTGAAGGCGTAAGTTTGGGTGCTATTTCTGACGAATTGGGCGAGTATACCATCGCAAATATCCCTCCTAAAACATACAATATCGAAGCCAGTTATATTGGTTATGAGTCTGTTACGCGATTTAATATTGTGGTACGCTCCGAAGGAAATCCAGATTTAAATTTTCAACTATCTGAGAGTGCCAGCTCGCTCGGCGAAGTAGTTGTAAAAAGCAATCCGTTTCAAAAATTGAGCGCAACTCCTCTGTCTATTCAAAAATTGAGTCAAGAAGAGGTAGCAGCTTATCCAGGGGGAAATAATGATATAGCCAAAGTAGTGCAATCACTTCCAGGAGTTTCTGGCTCAGTGGGAGGTTTTAGAAACGACGTGATTATTCGTGGTGGCGCACCTAACGAAAATGTGTATTATCTGGATGGCATAGAAATACCAACTATAAATCACTTTAGTACTCAGGGAAGTGCCGGCGGACCTGTGGGTTTGCTTAATGTTTCATTTTTTGAAGGAGTAACGCTTAGTTCCAGTGCATTTGGCGCACAATATGACAATGTATTAAGTGGAGTTTTGCAATTTGACCAACGTACCGGAAATGCGAGAGAATTTGTCGGCAATATACGTGTAAGTAGCAGCGAAGCAGCATTTACCGCAGAAGGCCCTATTCTTAAAAAAGATAAAAGCGAAAGCAATACGACGTACATTGCTTCATTGCGAAGAAGCTATTTACAGCTGCTTTTTCAGGCAATCGGACTGCCATTCTTACCAGACTATTGGGACTATCAATACAAA
Organism: Bacteroidota bacterium; assembly: GCA_041164545.1. Lineage (GTDB taxonomy): Bacteria > Bacteroidota > Bacteroidia > NS11-12g > UBA9320 > UBA9320. The sequence continues at coordinate 519 of JBEAPG010000202.1, read as the reverse complement.
ATAAATCATAAGTTAAATGATTATAATGACATCTACGTAACTGCAGTCGGGAGCATAGACGACTTGGCTATCAACCAATTAGACAACTTTGACCCTGAGCAACAAGCCATTCAAGATCAAATACCGGTTATAGGTCAATACTCCAGCACATTTGGCGTGGGTTGGAGAAAGCGTTTTAAAGACAATACCGGTTTTATGCGTACTACAGTAAGCAGTAATTACCTAAAAAATGAGTTTTCGCAGTATGACGATAACGTAAATCGCACTGGCTTATACCTGCAAAACAATAGCATAGAAAACGAATATCGCGCGCGTTTTGATGTGACTAAATACGTTGGTAAATGGACCAATTCATTCGGCTTGGTTGTGGTTAATGGAAACTATACCACAGAGTCGCAAAACTTAGTTTTTAATCGCAGTTTCACTTCTGATTTAAGCCTTATGCGCTATGGTATTTTTGGACAAACTGCTACTAAAGTATTGGACGACAAAATGGGAGTATCGTTTGGTGTGAGAATG
>JBEAPG010000201.1:0-4505 GCA_041164545.1 Bacteroidota bacterium | reverse complement strand
TTATGTGACCATAGAGGATACTTTGGTGGTGTATGATACCATTACCATTCAAAAATACGACACTACCAAAGTTCAGGTATATGACACGTTAACGGTTACCCGCTTTGATACCACTTATATTCAAATTAACGATACCGTATCAGTAACGGTTTACGATACCATTTTTCAGGTAAAAATTGACACACAATACCAAACTATTTACGATACAACTTACATTACAAGTTATGATACAGTAAAAGTCATACAATATATTTCTGTAGATGACACCTTGGATATTTGGGTCTACGGATATGGTGGCTGCGGAGATATTCAACTTCAACTGTATCCAAATCCTTCAAGAGAATTTGTATTTCTATATACCAACAAACTCCATTGCTTGCAAGGCACCAAGGTAGAGCTAATTGATCAACTTGGTCAAGTTTTAGAAACACAGAACTACGATCAATCGAGGATTACCTTCGATATCCGTGGATACGCCAGAGCCTTATATTATGTTAGGCTAATAAATTCAAATGGTGAAACCATATTTTCTAAAAAACTAGTAATTCAATAAGAATCTGTAAAATGTATAACATTGGATTACAATTCAATGCTTTACATTTGCACCAACAAAAAAGGGGTGCTTCTCGCCTAGGCGGGTTGCTGAGATGATACCCACATACCTGATGCAGATAATGCTGCCGTAGGAAAATAAATTTTGTATCTCTCTACACTCCTGTAATACAACATACAGGAAATGAAAAAACTTACATTAATCACACTTTTAGCTTTATCTGCTATCTTTTGTCATGCTCAAATTACCCTCAGCGGACAGCTGAAGAATGCAGACAACTCCTTGCCCATAGATGCTGCATTTATCCGCTTATCTGGACCTGCCAAAGCGTTTGCTACTTATTCCACCCCAAATGGGTCTTTCGAATTTACCGGCTTGGACAAAGGGGAATACACCATATCTATTTCTCATATTGGGTATCAAGTAATGGTAGAAAAACTAACCCTAGAAAAAAGTGGTTACGAGTTGTTCTTTCTTCAGCCCGATTTATCCTTCTTGGATGCGGCCATTATTTCTACTGTTCGCGCTAAAAATACCTCTCCTACTACATTTAGCAACCTCGATAAAAACGAAATTCAAAACCTAGACCAAAGTAAAGATTTTCCGTTTTTACTGAATATGACGCCAAGCACCGTTATTTCTTCAGATGCGGGAAATGGAGTCGGTTACACTGGAATTAGAGTAAGAGGAATTGACCCGACGCGAGTAAATATAACGGTGAACGGAATCCCCATTAATGATGCAGAAAGTCAAGGAATGTATTGGGTAAATATGCCTGACTTAGCTAGTTCATCTCAAAGTGTACAGATTCAGCGAGGAGTAGGAACAAGCACTAACGGAGCGGCAAGTTTTGGTGCAAGTGTAAATATACGCACCAATGATATGCCCGAAGAAACCTACACGTCAGCCAATATTGGCATTGGAAGTTTCAATACATTTAGAACAACCATAGCTTACGGTACAGGTAGGTTAAAAAGCAACTGGAATTTTCAAATGAGAGGAAGTTTAATCCAAAGCGATGGTTTTGTAGATAGAGCCAGCTCTAACCTTAAATCATTGAATCTGACTGCTGCTAAATATTGGGAAAAATCAGTATTCAAAACCAATATTTTATTGGGCCAGGAACGCACCTATCAAGCGTGGTGGGGAATTCCGAAACCTAAGTTTAATGGGGATTTTGCAGAATTAAACAGATATATAAATCAATTGTATATCAGCGGAAATGACATAGAAAATCTATCCAGCGCAAACAGCAAAACCTATAATTATTATACCTACGAAAATGAGGTAGACAATTACACACAAAATCATTACCAATTCTTTTACGACTACACCATCCGCCCAAATCTTAAACTAAATTCGGCAGCTTATATTACCACAGGCAAAGGCTATTTTGAGCAGTTTAGACCTGATGAAACGTTGGCTGATTACACCATCCCAAATGAGATTATAGGGAGCGATACTTTTGCTACAGCAGACTTAATACGCAGAAGATGGTTAGATAATACTCTGGTAGGTGCAGTAGCAAGTACCTCATACCAAAAAAGTAAATGGGATATTAATTTAGGAGGCGGATACAATATCTATTTTGGTCGCCATTTTGGAGAGGCAATTGCAACAGAATTTTCTAATTATGAGGAACTTAATGCCACGTATTATGATAATGATGCAATAAAAACCGATGGTAATATCTATTTAAAAACCAGCTACAATTGGAATAATTGGATACCCTATCTTGATTTACAAGTACGAAGTGTAAATTACCAATTTGAAGGCTTAGATAACAATCTAGAATTCGGAAATCAAGATGTAAATTACACCTTTTTTAATCCGAAAGCTGGACTTTCCTACCTGCAAAATCATAATACCTTTTATGGGGTGTTTGCGATTGGAAACCGAGAGCCGGTGCGTGATGATTTTAGAAACAACCCACCAAATCAGTGGCCTAAGTCGGAGCATCTTCAAAACGTGGAAATAGGTTATAGATTCAGCAAAAACAGAAAGCGAATTGGTGTTAATTTTTACGACATGAATTACACAAACCAACTAGTTCTTACGGGTGCCGTAAATGATGTTGGTGAAGCTATTCGCACTAATGTGGAGTCAAGCTACCGACGAGGAATAGAGTTGGATTTTCAATTTCCGCTGACTGACAAGTTGCAAGCAGGTGGAAATGCCACATTCTCTCAAAATAAAATATCAGAATTTACCGAAACAGTATTTGAGTGGGATGGAAATTATGATGCAATCACCCAAAAGTATAGCAATACAGATATCGCTTTTTCTCCAAATACAATAACTGCCGCAATGCTAAACTATAAACCTACTAAGCCTTTCACCTTTGGTATCTCAACCAAATATGTAGGTGCGCAGTATTTGGATAATACGCAAAGTGACATACGGAAACTAGATGCTTTTACCAATATAGATGCCTTTATCCGCTATGAAAATAAAGAGATAAACGAATTGGAAAACCTAACTCTTGGTCTGTATTTGAATAACGTACTTAACCAATATTATGCTCCAAATGGCTATACTTTTAGTGGCTATATAGAAGGTAATCGCGCTGACTTTAACTATCTTTATCCAATGGCGGGTTTTAACTGGATGATAAAAATAGGTATTTTACTGTAAAAGCAACCGAGCCCAAAAGCCTACTTTATATTTTTATAGATTACCTTTACCCTGTGATAGATTGGTCTGAACTTAGACAAGAGCATTTGGGTAAAACAGATTTGATATACCTCAACTCTCCCGCCAATGGTATAATTTCAAGCAGAAATATAGAAAACGAGTATGCTGAAACAGAAAAGTATTTAAAGAATCCGGGTAAGTACAGAATGCAATTTCTGCTCGAAACCTTACCTGATATCAGAGAAAAACTAGGTAAAATTTTGAACGCCAACGCAAGTCAATTTGCCTTGCTTCAAAATTTTTCAATTGGAATGGCTATGTTTTCGGCAAGCTTACCTAAGCAAACTAAAATTTTGTTGCTAAAAGGAGATTATCCTTCACTTCAAATGCCATTTGAAGAAAGTGGAATGCAAATCTGTTGGTTTGATTTTGAAGAGGATTATACCCTCGACATAGGCAAGCTCGAATCATTTATTGAACTAGAAAAACCAGAAATTGTGGCTATTAGCCATTGCCAGTGGCTAACGGGATATTTAGCTGACTTAGAGAGCATTGGAGCTATTTGCAAAAAGTACTATTGTACCTTTTTGGTAGATGCCACGCAGAGTTTTGGAGCTATTCCAATCGATATTAAAAAATGCAATATTGATGTATTAGGTGCCAGTTGTTACAAATGGGCATTAGCTGGTTTTGGAAATGGATTTTTGTATATAAAAGAGGAGATCCTATCCAAGTACATTCCTCAAACAGCGGGCTTTGGTAGTTACTCTTGGCACGAAGGCAAACCCTTTTACAAACCCTCTATGAAGTCATACGAAGCCGGACACCACGATCACGAGGCTTTTCATAGATTACACTATGCACTCACGCAAATTTTAAACTTGGGACTAGATAACATTCACTCAAAAATCAATGAACTGATGGACTATTTGTTGGACCAACTTACCCAAAATAATGTTTCGCTCATTGGTGATTTTATGGATGAAAATAGATTAGGAATAGTGAGCATAGCGTCACAACCAGGTCTATTTAAACGCTTAATAAACAACAATATAGAAATTTCTGAACGTGGAGGTAATATACGTTTGGGTGTTCATTATTACAATTCCGAAGACGATATTGATTACTTTATAACGGCCTTGAGCTTATTTACATAAACCATTGATTATGTGATTTTGTAAATATTCCTGTTTCTGTTAGTACATAATTGTACCAGTAAATAAAAAAGTTGTAAATTGTAGGAAAGAAAAATGATATGAATATTATCCAATTTGCAGAGAGGTTTCCCGATTCTGAGAGCTGTAAAGCACATTTCAAG
>JBEAPG010000200.1:0-4538 GCA_041164545.1 Bacteroidota bacterium | reverse complement strand
ATTATAAACCACCATATTATTGATTGTTTTGTTAAACAATGCTTCGGCAGTTAACTTAAATCCACCTTTTAGTGATTTGTCTGCTCCTATGCTACTTTTCCAAACTTGTGGATACTTAAAATCTTGAACAAATAAGTCCATTTGTCCTGAAGGAATGGCATCTGCTCCACCAAAATCGGATGCTTTAGGTTGATTTTGCCAATCTGGATTAAAAACTAACATTTGATTGAACACCCCACCAACAGTATATCCATTATTTGTGTACATACCTCCTGGCCATACAAAGGGTACTCGGCTAGTAAAAATACCAGTTCCTCCTCGAATAATTGTGTTGTTATCATTCTTTACGTCATAATTAAATCCGACTCTAGGAGAAAACATTAGTTGTGCACCTGGAGCCTGACCAGCCGTTGCACCTTGAAGGTCTTTACCAGCAGCTTCAAGTGTAGAAATAGTGGTCGAATTAAATTCAGGATTATCACGAGGTTGTGTAAGAAACATCGGAATATCCAATCTCAAACCTCCGCTAATTTGTAACTTTTCACTAACGCTGTACTCATCTTGAGCGTAAATACCAAATTGAATTGCATTAAATTTAGCGGCTGCATCAGATCCGTCACCCGTTACATTATCTACAAGAGAGTAACCCCTATCATAATCATTGGCAGCGGCGTCTGTCATAAATGAAGCTAAATCATTATATGTATATGAACCGTAATTCTGACGCATAAATAAGTTATATATATTGTAAAACTCATTGTGCGTACCTATCGTTATCTCGTTTTTGCCTTTATATATTTTGAAGTTATCTGTAAGGGTAACGATGTTTTGAGTTAATTGGTTAGCTGTAGAAAACTGCTCGCTTCCTGCACTTATGGTTCCCGAGCCATCTCTGATTGTGATGTAAGGAAAGTTATCTCCGATTGGATCCCTATCATCATTTACTCTTGTAAAACCTAAGATTAAATTATTTGTCTTATCACTTGAAATTTGAGTTGTAAGTTCAAGGGCGGTAGAGTTCGTGGTACTTGGGAAGAATATTCCGTTGTTATAGAAATTAATCGAATTTGCAGATGAGCGGTTGGCATCAAGACTTTCGTTATATGCATAACTGTGGCGGAACATCAACTTATTCTTTTCGTTCATGTTATAGTCTAACCTTACAAATAGTTTGTTTGAGTTTAGCTCATCTGGATTATCCAAATATCCTCCAGCATCATATCCATATCCTCTTAATTTGTCTTGGAATGCTTGAACATCTGCTTGAGATGAATTGCCTCTATAATCAGCAAATTGAAATGGCTGAGGTGTGGTTTCTCTCTGAGCTTCAATACTTAAAAAATAAAATAATTTATCTTTTATTAATGCACCGCCTGTTCTTGCACCAAATATATTAGCCGTAAAGTCAGCTAGTTTTTCTGGAGTTACATTTGGGTTATCAGTAGGTGTTTTGCCTGCAAGCCCTTGGTTTCTAGTTAGATAATATACCGAAGCCGTAGTTTTGTTGGTACCACTTCTTGTAACTGCATTAATGCCCCCACCAGCAAAACCACCAATGGTAACATCATATGGAGCAACTACAATTTGTAGCTGATCAATGGCGTCAAGAGAAATAGGTGAACCTCCAGTCTGTCCTCCGTTTGTTCCAGAGGCTGCAAGTCCAAATACGTCATTATTTACTGCACCATCAATAAAAATACTATTGAATCGGTTGTTATTTCCAGCTATTGAAATTGTGTTATCTCCTGATACTGTGGCAAGTGGATTTGTTCTAGTAAAGTCAGCAATTGAACGACTTACTGTTGGAAGCAAGTTAATAGCATCATTATCTACAATAGATTGAGCACCTGTTTGAGATGAGTTTAATGCACTTCTTGACGCTCCAACCACAGCTTCTCTTAGTGCAGTGGTATTCTCTGCAAGAGTACTGTTTACTCTAAACGCCTGTCCTAATTGAAGATAAATGTCATTGGTTTGTTCTGTGGAATGACCCGAGTAGGACGCGGTAACCTGATAAGGACCACCAATACGCATCCCGTTTATGTTGAAACCTCCATCTTCTCTGGTTATTGCACCATATTTTGTTCCAGATGGCGTGTGTACAGCAACTACTGTAGCTCCTACAAGTGGATTGCCGTTGTTGTCTTTCACCTTTCCATACATGGACGAGGTGGTAGTTCCTTGGCCAAATACAATATTCTGAGAACAGAACAATGCAAGAGCCATAATACTTAGAATTAGCTTTTTAAACATGTGATTTTAGTTTTTAGTGAAGTACAAATTATATACATTTTTAAGACAATAATGTTATTTGGACATTATGTTTTCCCTTGTTAATAACGTTGCATTAACACACGCTAGACTAATTCACCTTCATCCGCAAAGGAGAAATATCCTCGATCTGAAACTATGATATGATCGATAATTGGAATATCCATTTGCTTGCCAGCATTCACAAGCTTTTCTGTAATTCGTTTGTCCTCTGAACTAGGTTTTAGATTGCCTGAAGGATGATTGTGGCAAAGTATAAGTTGCGAAGCATTGTTTTCTAAGGCTACTTTAAATATTCGCTTAGGATCGGCAACTGTTCCGCTCACTCCACCTTCACTAACTTTGTAGGGTTTTATAATTTTATTGTTTCTGGCAAGCATCAAAATCCAAAACTCTTCATATATTTTGTCTTGCAAAACAGCACCAAAAAAACGATAGGCATCACCGCTGGATCGAATGTACTTATCTTCCTGTGGATGGCTTCCATTTCTTCTGTTTGCAAGCTCAATAGCTGAAATAAGAGTAATAGCCTTGGCAGGACCAATTCCATCAATTTTACATAAATCGGCAATACTTAATCTAGCCAGTTTATTTAAATTATTATCTGCCAGCTGCAATATATCGCGTGCAAGATCAACGGCAGACTTGTTGCGTGTTCCGTTACCTAACAATATAGCCAACAACTCGGCATTACTTAAAGACTCCTTGCCTTTTGCCGCTAACTTTTCTCGAGGCTTATCATCCTCAGCCCAGTTTTTTATACTTCGGTATTCGGTCATTTCTATTACAAATAAAAAAAGCCCCAATCGATAATCGATTGGGGCTTCAAAAATATTTTATTATTAAACGTAAATAAACTTACGCAATAGAAGCAACGTGCTTAGCCAATTTGCTTTTTACGTTAGCCGCTTTGTTTTTGTGTATGATGTTTTTCTTAACCAATTTATCAAGTTTAGAAAAAGTCTCTCTCAATAATGTTTCTGCCTCCGCTTTATCTTCAGAAGTACGCACTTTTTTAATCCATGTTCTGGTGGTTTTGTGCTGGTATTTGTTTCTTGCAGTTTTAGCTTCGTTGCTACGTATTCTCTTTAATGCACTTTTATGATTTGCCATTACTTTCTTTTAAAAGGGTTGCAAAAATAATAATATTTTCTAATTCAACTTACAATAATTCATCTTTTGTACAATCCCATTCATAAGGCTTGGTTTTCGGAATTATTTTCAGTTTTGAAACATCGGCAATTACAGTGGAATTGGCAGGAATTTCGCCGCTTATAAAACACCCTGCACCAATTGTTACATTATCGCCAATTCGGGTGCCAGCTACAATACTTACATTGGCACCAATCCATACATTATTTCCTATACTCACGCCTTTTGTATGGCTTAGTTTCCGATGATCGTATTTATAATGATTGGTAGTTGTAATTATCGTGTTTTGTCCAATGTTTACATTATTTCCCAAAACTAGCCCTCCTGCTCCGTTTATGTAAATACCTGGATTATCACCAGGATCGCAACAAATGCCTTTTTTTATATTTGGCCAATCTACAATCTTACTTCTAAAATCTACCGGCCAAGGCACACTCCCATTTATTCGAAGCACTTTCTGAGCGAAGAAATACTGCATAATTACCTGATAGTGTTTAGTATACCCTTTTCTCGGTCGCTTATATTGCGGCCAAAGCCGCTTTACCCACCAGCGGAAAAAGCTATCGTCTAAGCTAAGTAATATGACTTTTATTATTTTTTTCAAAATGAAAAACCTTCTTTAATTCCGAATCCTAACCAGATTAAAAATCCAGTGATTAGCATGGCAAATATCGTTTTAGCAATTATGTTTTTACCAAATAAAACGAAGAAGTAGTTTAATATACCAACTCTAAGCGCGGTTCCCACCATTACAAACCACACTAATGCAGTGCGAGTATTCCCCCCATAATAATAGGCCAAATACATAGCCAGCGAGGTTAAAACCAGAAAAGTTGCATTATAAGCAAGTTGAATGTATAACTTCTGATAGCTTTCGAAGGCACTCGAAAAGGCACTCGTTAAAAACATGGCAAAATAAAATGGAATGGTTATTTGAATATACACACCCGCTTCGTGCCATTGGTCACCAAGCAATAATGGCGCAATAGTATCGCCCCAAACTGCAAAAATAACGACAGGAAAAATCGCAATCGCAACCAAAAAAGTAAACAACTCGTGCGACAGTTTTGCAGATTCAACTTTGTCATCCTTGAGACGAGAAATGCGTTCGAAAA
>JBEAPG010000199.1:0-4547 GCA_041164545.1 Bacteroidota bacterium | reverse complement strand
ATTGGTTTAATGGGTTCACGCTATACAATTCAGAATTCGTGCCTAAACAAATTCACTAATTACCTTATTGATTTTCAGACCAATAAGTTCAAAAATAAAAAATTAACCTGTCTTATTTACTAGCCATTTTAGGAAAGCATTTACTCTACTTCACCTCACACGAAACTAGCCTTTTGGCCTCTCTCTTTGCTTAAAATTACGAGGTCTACTTTTATTGTTTCCCATAGATTTTCTTCTGTTTGAATTATTCTTATTTGGAGTCGATTGATTACTAGTTGAATCAGCATTTGCTTTTGCTTCTTTCATCCTCTTCTTCCCTCCTTCTACCGGGCCTTTTGTAGGCTCAAAGCCTTCAATCACCTCGCTTGGCAATGTCATATCTAACAATTTTTCAATTCCACGTAGGTAAGATACTTCATCTGCGCTAACAAGCGATATAGCCTCTCCGCTTGCTCCGGCCCTTCCTGTTCTTCCAATCCGATGCACATAATCTTCCGGAACATTCGGCAATTCAAAATTGATAACATAGGGTAAAAGCGGAATATCCAAACCTCGAGCTGCTATATCTGTAGCAACTAACACACTTACATCTCCTTTTTTAAAAGCAGCAAGTGCCTTTGTTCTGGCTGCTTGCGTTTTGTTTCCGTGTATGGCTGTGGCAGTTATTTTAGCTCTATCTAACTTTTGTGCCAAGCGATTTGCACCGTGCTTTGTTCGAGTAAAAACCAACACCTGATGCCAGTTTCCCTCCCAAATTAACTTAGTAATAACTTCTGTCTTTTGCTTCTGATTTACCCGATAAACACGTTGGTTTACTAATTCTGCAGTGGTATTTTCTGGTGTAGCTTCTACGGTTACTGGATTATGTAATATACTAGATGCGAGTTTTTTAATGTCTTTTGAGAAAGTGGCACTGAACAACAAATTTTGTCTTCGTTCTGGCATTAAACTCATTATTCGCTTTATATCACGCAAAAAACCCATATCCAACATTCGATCTGCTTCGTCTAACACCAAAATTTCGAGCTGATTCAGTGAAATAAATTTCTGATTGATTAAATCTAACAATCTCCCAGGAGTTGCGATAAGCACATCAACCCCGCGTTGTAACTTACTTACTTGTGGATTTTGGTTTACCCCTCCAAATATTACTGTAGATTTAATATCGACATACTTGCTGTAATCTATAAAATCTTGATACACTTGAGCTGCAAGTTCACGCGTAGGCGTGAGCACCAATGCACGAATTGGCCTATTTCTGTGTGGAGTATCCTGCGATAAAAGTTGAAGGATAGGTAGTGCAAAACCTGCTGTTTTACCAGTCCCTGTTTGTGCCGAAGCTAAAATATCTTTTCCACTTAATACTTGCGGAATTGCCTTTTCTTGAATGGGCGTTGGGGCATCATAACCTTTGGATTGTACTGCTTTTAAGAGGTCGTCAGTAAGACCTAATTCTTTAAATGACATATAAAATGGTTTGTTGAAATGACCACAGATTTAAAATTATGTCATTCCCGATAATGTGGTGCAAAGATAACCCAATAGTATTAAAATAGCTGATTATCAGTATTTTTTGCTTGACCCTCGCAATTTATATTTATATATATCAAACTACTTCAAACAAATTTTACCTTTGAAGCCTATGCAAATTGCAAAACTTCGTACCATCTATGTAATTGGGATACTATGTACAATAGGATTACAACTACAAGCACAAAACAAACCTGCCTATACTATTTTTTCAGGTAAAGGTAAAAAGGTTACCTATTCCAAAATGACTAAAAATTTGGAAACCATGGATATGGTATTTTTTGGTGAATTACACAATAACGCTATAGCACATTGGTTAGAATTGGAATTGACCAAAGATTTATACCAAAAACGAGATTTGGTATTGGGTGCGGAAATGTATGAGCGAGACAACCAAGAAGCACTAACTTCTTTTATAACAGGCGAATACACTTATAAACAATTGGATTCTGCAGCGCGACTTTGGCCAAACAACAAAACGGATTATGCTCCGTTAGTAAATTACGCCAAAGAAAATAAACTCAATTTTGTAGCAACTAATATACCAAGAAGATATGCGAGCATGGTTTACAAAGGTGGATTTGATGCTTTGGATACCTTACCACAAAATGAAAAACAATGGATTGCCCCACTTCCTATCGTTTTTGATAGTACACTGCCTACCTATGTTGCAATCTTAGCTATGATGGGAGACCACGGATCTATGGACCTAGTTCGTGCACAGGCTATTAAAGATGCTACAATGGCGTTTTCCATATACAGTAATTGGAAGCAAGAACAATTATTTCTTCATTACAATGGCTCTTACCATTCCAATCAAAAAGAAGGGATAGTTTGGTATTTATTGCAAAAAAATCCTGAATTAAAAATCGGAACTATCGCCGTTGTTAGTCAAGCGAAACTTGGCAAACTTGATGAGGAAAATAAGCATCTCGCGGATTATATTATTTGTGTAGATGAAGATATGACAAATACCTACTGATAATTTGATTAGTTTTGGACTATAATGTCCAATGAAAATCAACCAAACAAACGTAGAGAATTTCTAAAAAATCTTTCTCTTGGCTCTATTGGCCTAGCTTTTAGTCCATTGGTTGCGAATGCTAAATCGAATGATGCCAAGCATTTAACTCAAAAAAACGACTGTTATGCAACTACGCTCGATTACTACGGCGAGGGCCCATTCTACACACAAAATCCACCCAACTTAGAGAACGGTAAACTCGCTAAGGAAGCAGAACCTGGAACTAAATTAAGGATTTCAGGCAGGGTGCTCAATTTGGATTGTTCGGCGCCCATAGCCAATGCTACTATAGATATGTGGCACGCAAATGATGCAGGAAGCTATGATAATGTAGGATATAATCTTAGGGGCAAAATACAAACTAACAATGAAGGGTTTTATCTATTCGAAACAATAAAACCAGGAAAATATCTAAATGGCAACAAGTATAGACCTTCACACATTCATTTTAAAATAAGTGCATCCGGTTTTTCTACGCTTACCACGCAGCTCTACTTTAGTGGAGACACGAGTATAGCAGAAGACTCAGCAGCTTCAATTACCTCAGGAACATACGATGCAAGCCACAGAATTGTCGAGTTAAAAGAGGATGGATTTGGAGTACTAGAAGGCGTTTGGGACATAGTAATAGACGCAAAGGGAGTGAATGCTACTTCTGATTTGCACTTAAACAACGGAATGATATATGATATATTCCCTAACCCTTTTTCTGAAGAAATAACGATTAAATACGGTGTTTTTAGGCAAGCTGAAGTTAGCCTGCTGGTTTTTGATTTACAAGGAAGAATTGTAGCGCACTTAGAAAAGAAAACAATGTCTCCCGAAAAATACGAATCGGTTTGGAGACCAAACGCAGAACTACCTAATGGGCATTATTTTATAGCATTAAAACTTGAAGAAATACAAGTTCATTATCTTAAAGTTCAATTCAAAAGAGCGTAGTCTTATTGCTAGTGGAAGTACTTGGCAACTATAGGCATTTGTCTTCCTACACCAAAGGCTTTATGCGAAATGCGTAAAGTTGGAGATGCCTGAAAGCGCTTATACTCATTTCGGTCTACCATTTTTACAATTCTCCTAACCATCTCTTCCTCAAAGCCCAATGCTACTATTTCTTGCCAACCTTTTCTTTCTTCGATATAATGAAAAAGTAATTTGTCAAGAACGGGATAGGGCGGCAAAGAATCGCTATCCTTTTGATCTGGTCTTAGCTCCGCACTCGGTTCTTTATTTATTATTTCATATGGAATAACTTCCCCATAGCGGTTTATAAATCGTGCCATTTCATAGACTTGCTCTTTGTACAAATCTCCAATTACAGATAAACCTCCGCACATATCACCATACAAGGTGCTATACCCTACTGCACTCTCACTTTTGTTACTGGTATTAAGCACAATAGGCCCAAATTTATTGCTAATTGACATCAGAATTACACCCCTGCTTCGAGCTTGCATATTCTCCTCAGCGACATTTTCCGGTGCTCCGTTAAATTCATCAGCAAGCGTTTCTTTGAAGGCGTCAAATACAGATTTTATAGGAATTATGCTATACGGACTTCCTAAGTTTTCAGCCAACTTAACTGCATCTACCACACTTCCTTCGCTGCTGTACTTACTAGGCATCATTATGGCTTTTACATTCTCTGCGCCTAATGCTTCCACAGCTAACGCATGAACCACCGCACTATCTATACCGCCCGAAGAACCTAAAACTGCCTTTTTAAATCCGAGTTTATTAAAATAGTCGCGCACACCCATCACTAGGGCGTCGTGTATTAAGCCTATGTCATAATCACTATACTCTTCGTGATTATCAGCATAAACCGTTTTACTGTCCCAATCAAAAACTTTAAAATCTTCTTGGTAAAATGCGCATTCTCCAACTATTTCTCCTTTTCGGTTAATGAACATAGAACCACCATCAAATAAAATATCCGTGTTTCCACCTACTTGATTAACGTAAAATAAAGGCAAATTGTAGTGTTTAGCAT
>JBEAPG010000198.1:0-4560 GCA_041164545.1 Bacteroidota bacterium | reverse complement strand
ACAATTAATTCTAACAATATGCTGAAAATATGTTTTCTTTCCATCGCGCTAATCTGGACAAATGTCACTTTTTCTCAATGCGCTGTTAATGGAGTTTATATAAATGCATTTTTAGTTGATCCAAGTGGCAGTTCTAACTTTGACACCGACGGAAGTGGCTCAATTAATGAAGAAGACGAGTTTATTCAAATTTGCAATGGGTCAGGGTCAAATGTCAATATAAGTGGATGGACAATCACGGAAGGTGGTGGAGGTGCCTTTGAGTTTGATGCAACTAATGGCCCAACAGGCAATCGAATAACTAATTCTGTTAGTACTATAGCTTCTGGAGAGTGTTATACTATTCTAAGGGGGTTAAATGGAGGTACGCTTAGGACAAATATGTTAGATTGGGGGTATTCAAGTGGGGTGTTAAACAATTCGGGTACTGAAACAATTACACTTTCTGATGGGACTAGTTCCTGTGTGTTAAGTATAACAACATCAAACTGGACAGCGGGATGTGCCAGCGTGGTATCAGGAAGTGGCTCAGGTACTGCTGATTGCAGTTTGACGCCTTCTGATTTAGGCAGTACTCCCCTTCCAGTCGAACTCCTACAATTCGGTGCATCTACCGAAAGTGAAAACGTACATTTAAAGTGGTCAACTGCATCTGAATTAAATAACGATTATTTTGAAATCGAAAAATCAATGGAAGGAATTGTTTTTGAATCTATTGGAAAAGTAAAAGGGGCAGGAACTTCTCAGCATATTATTCAGTATTCATTCATTGACGCTTTGTCTTTCCCTATAAGTTATTACCGTTTAAAACAGGTTGATTTTGATGGAACATTTACCTATTCAGACGTTATTAAGGTATTTGACAAGCAAGAATTTGTACGTTTTGGCTCTAATGAAAATAAGGTATCTATAACCAGTTTAGACTCAGAAAACGACTCAGAGTATCTCGTGATGTCGATCAATGGAATTCTTATAGACCGGAATATGTTTTATGGTGAAACTGAAATAAGTACGCACTTTCTTTCACTGGGCATATATTTTATAACTGTCTTCCAAGGAGGAAAAGCATATAATTATCGCTTTGTGAAGTAAACAGTTTTTATAGACATCTAAACCACATTCCCAATATTGCTATGTGACTTTTGTAATTTGCCGATGAAATAAAAATGGCTGTACCTAAAAAAATATTTGTACTTGATACATCGGTAATTTTATACGATCACAATTCAGTTTTTAATTTTCAAAATAATGATGTGGCTATTCCACTTCAGGTTTTGGAAGAGTTGGATACATTTAAAAAAGGAGGTGATTCTAAAAACTATGAAGCGCGCAGTTTTATCCGATTTTTAAACTCGGTTTCTAATGATTCCCTATTGGATAATTGGGTGAAAATAGGAGGGAAGAGTAAAGGTAAAATAAAGGTAGTAAAGCAGTTAGCCAATCTGAAAAATGATGCTGCCGATGCTTTTGATGATTATAAAAATGATAATAAAATCATAAATGCTGCACTATCACTACAACAAGAATTCCCAAAACGGCCTGTAATTTTGGTTACGAAAGATATTTGCCTTCGCGTAAAAGCGAAAGCATTTACACTAAATGCTGAGGATTATCAAACGGGCAAAGTTGCAGATTTGGATAACCTGTATTCAGGTAAGACTGTGATTGATGACATAGATTCTAGCGTAATTGATACGCTGTTTTCATCCGAAAATATTCCAGCAAAATCAATAGGAAAAGTGAAGTTTCCAAACAACCATTTTTTGATACTGAATAATGGTAAAAAGTCTGCACTAGGCTTTTATAACTCTTCAGAAGATTTGATAGAGCGCGTAGAAAAGCACGTAGTATATAAAATAAAACCCAGAAACGCAGAGCAAGCATTTGCAATACACGCACTCATGGATCCAGATATCAAGCTTGTAACACTAAGAGGAGTTGCGGGAACTGGTAAAACATTAATGGCCTTGGCTGCTGCTTTGGAACAACGCAGCAATTTTCATCAAATTTATATTACCCGCCCAATAGTACCTTTAAGTAATAAAGACATTGGTTTTTTGCCGGGTGATGCAAATGCGAAGGTTGATCCGTATATGCAGCCGATTTGGGACAACTTAAAGTTTATAAAAAGTCAATATAAGGAATCGGATAAAGAGTTTAAACGTATTTCGGATATGGTACAATCCGAGAAAATTGCGATTGCCCCATTGGCCTATATTCGAGGTAGAACATTGAGCAATGTGTTCTTTATTGTCGATGAAGCACAAAACCTGACTCCACATGAAATTAAAACCATTGTAACAAGAGCTGGAGAGAATACGAAAATTGTATTTACAGGGGATATAAATCAAATAGATACACCCTATCTCGATGCTCAAAGTAATGGCTTGAGTTATTTAATAGATAAGGTAAAAAATCACCGTTTATTCTGCCACGTAAACCTAGAAAAAGGTGAGCGAAGTGAATTGGCTAATCTTGCCAACGATTTACTATAATAAGTAGAAAAACTATCACGCTAATTTCTAAATTCGAGTGACATCTAGCTCAAGATATCGCATCTTTCGAGGTTGTCTATACCCCAACCTTCTAGTTCTTCTTTACTCCATAAATCTGGGAAAAAGATGCGTTTCTGGTATTTTGGAAGCATATATTTTCTCCAGTCACTACCACCTGTAGCTGCTTCAACAGTTCCATCTGGTTTACCCAGGTATTTGCTTGCAGCGTTATAATGAGCCATAACCCAGCGCACATTCATTGTATGGTCGTAGTGGCGCATTGCATTTAGCAGTTTTACATCATTGCGAGATTCTTCTGGAAGCGATTTGAACTTAGTCCACATGTTTGTGGTATTATATTTTTTCATAAATCGAATAAATTCAGATTTATACTTGTTTTCAAAATTGGTGAGAAGCGTATTTTTTTCGCCTGTTTTATAGTCCTTTCCAGCTGCTTGCCAGTATAAATGTTCTAACGCAAATTCATACGGAGTATTTCGGTCTATGGTTTCTCTAAATCTATTATCAATTAAATTAATGAGCTCTGTGCTTGCAAACTCAATCATACGATATTGTGCACTCTGAAAACCGCTTGCTGGCGTAAGAGTATGTCTGAATTGTTGGTATTGCTCCAAACTCATTCCATCGCCCATTACGGTAAAACTCGAAGAAAGTACATCTACATATCTACTTACTCTGTATAATTTTTCTGCAAAAAAAGCAACAGTAAGATTCTGACATTCAGAAACTTGCTCAATTTCCCAAAGCATCATTTTAAATAGTAATTCATTTACTTGATGATACATTATAAATACCATTTCATCAGGAAAAGTTGTACGTTGTTGTTGCAAATTGAGCAATGCATCCGTCTTTATATAATCCCAATAGGTGATATAGTTTGCATGTAACAATCCTTCCAAATGGGTATCTAAATCTTGGCCTGATTTTTCAAATTTTTCTTGGAGTTTTTGAAGTAATTTGTCGCGTTGGTTGCTCATAGCGGCAAAGTAAATAAAAGATACCTTGCCGAAACAAAAAGCAGACTATTTAGAGTACTTATATCCTTAGCTAGTAAAAATAATTGAAGCGATAAGCCAATTGAATTCCAGCCCACATATCTAAATCAATTTGATATCTATTGTTTTGAAGGTAACCGAGATAATCTTGTGTCTTCATTCCTGAGACTATAAATTGAATTTTTGGTGTGAATTGAATCTTGTCAGCCATTGTAAATACTACGCCAAGCTCCGTATTTAACTGGGGTGAAAACATCCAATCTACTGATTGATGAGGCACCGCTTTGTTATAATATATTGATTCATATCTATCTGGAATACCAGTAAGGCTACTATCGGTGAAATAGATATAACCGGTTTCTGATTGCACTTTGTGTTTCACCAACATTGGATTTAGCGCAGTTCTGCTAATAAGTTGAAGTTTACCAAGGTCAAATTCCAGCGATAGTCCTAAGCAGAACCCAAATGCTCTTTGGGCAACATTTCTTTGAAAGTAGGCAATACTATCATTGTGTTTTAGTGCATAAAATAAGTCGTTTTTGGGCTGATATAATTGAGTTTGAGCATTATAAACTGCGCTAAACCCATTCACCGTATAAAAGGTGTTTACAGCGGTATACATTTCAAATGACTGGTTACATTTTAGTGTAGCTCCAAATTCTAGAGGATTTGAATTTTTTAGTTCAGGAAACGGAAGATTTAAATATATGTTTCTAATACCAACGGACTGGCAATAGGAGTGGTAAGTGAGGCATAATGATACTATATAGAAAGCAAGCCTAGACATTTTTAATTCGACAAATCAGAGTTGTAATGTGAAAATAAACGATAAGCTAAAGATATATTGCCATTTAGTGTAGCATCACCTCCAAAACTGTTTCGACCCCAATTTTCAAGTTTTCCTCTATCGAAGTAGGAAATAGCTGCAAGGAAGGAGGGAGTTAACATCCATTTATCGCCCAAACTAAATGGCACTCCCACGGAAAATTCAAGAACTGGAACATAGGACATTTTTTTGTCCCGATGCAGATTAGTAAAAACATAATGTA
>JBEAPG010000197.1:0-4585 GCA_041164545.1 Bacteroidota bacterium | reverse complement strand
TTCTGCCGTTATTGCTTTCAATTTTGCAAGCTGCAAGTACGAAGACGGTCCAAAATTGACATTGAAATCAAAAAATTCTCGTTTGGTTGGAGAATGGAATGGGAAAATTATTGGAGGCGATACATTAGGCAATGACGCCGAATTTATCCTTGAATTTGAAGATGATGGAGATTTAAAATTGAAATTTACCTACAGTTATACCTATGATGGTACGACGTACAGTTATTCGTATGATTTAGTCGGCGAGTGGAGTTGGGAAGATAAAAAAGAAACTATAGAAATAGTAGTAGAGAAGGAGCTTACCGAACTTAGTGTAAAACGACTAACAAGCGACGAACTTTGGGCTGTAGATAAAGAAAATGATCGTTGGGAATTAGAAAAACGATAATTCAAGTTAACACAGAATAGTACTAAAAGAGCCGGAAATCCGGCTCTTTTTATTTAATCTAATTTTAGAGCATAAAGGTGAGTTATAAACTTTCATACACAGCCGAATTTGGCAGGCTATTGCAACGAACAAAAAGTACGTTGGCTATAAGCGTATACCAAGCAGGTAAGATTTTGTTATTCGACACAGATGAGTCTGGTAATCTGAAAATTACGCCCATTTCTTACCCAAAACCAATGGGTATTTGTTCTGACGGAAATAAACTGGCTATTGCAACTATTAATGAGTTGCATATTTATAAGGACGAGCCTCAACTAGCTAAAAAATTAAGTTCTGAACAGCGAGATTTTAAGCACCTATATTTTCCTCGTCAAACCTTTCACTGCGGTATGATTGACCTGCACGATATTGATTTTGTAAACCAAAGAATAACAGGAGTAAATACCCTTTTTTCTTGTATTTGCCAATTTGATGACGAGCACAATTTCACCCCCATTTGGAAACCTTATTTTATATCTGAAAACACTCCGGAAGACAGATGTCACCTAAATGGTATGGCACAAGTGGATGGAAAATTGAAGTACATTACTGCCTTAGGACATCAGGACAAACCTGGCTCCTGGCGAAAAGACATAACAAACAGTGGTATTCTGATGGATATCCCCGAAAACAAGATACTAGTTGACGGATTAGCTATGCCTCATTCACCTCGGTGGTATAATGGTAAAATTTATCTGCTTGAATCGGCAAAAGGTGAGCTGGTAGAAATAGACCCTATTTCATTTAAGAAAACAACCAAAGCCAGGTTAAACGGATTGGTGCGCGGTTTAACCATAGTAGATGGCTTAGCTTTTATTGGAATTTCAACTGTGCGTGAAAAAAGTAAGACATTTAACAAGCTGGATGATAGTGTAAAAGCAGAACATGCTTCCATCGAAATAATAGATATAGCAAGCGGAATAACTCTCGGAAATTTGGTTTTTAAAACTGATATAAAAGAGATATACGATGTGCAACTTTTACAAAATGTGCAAGCTGCCGGCATTTTTGGATTGTATGACAAAAGACATAATGCAGGCATTAGTACCCCAGATCAGGTCTTTTGGCGAATTCCAAAGGAATAAAGCAATATTTCAAACCATCAATATCGTTACATTTGTGCGTTTTTCGAATTGAATACATTAAAATCAGAAAATAATGCCTGATTATAAAAAAATAAAGAAATACTTATCTAAAAAGTACGTAGCAATAATGATCGTAGCAGCCTTCAGCTTAGTTGCTTTTAAGGCAGATGATTACTTCGAGATTTCTAAAAATCTTGACATTTTTGTTTCTGTATATAAGGAGATAAACACATCCTACGTAGATGAAGTAAAACCAGGAGAACTAATACGTGCGGCTATAGATGGTATGTTGAAGTCGCTCGACCCGTACACCAATTTCTATTCTGAAGCGCAAACAGAAGACTACAGATATGAAGTAACAGGAACTTACGCTGGGATTGGCTCTACCATTCGCACAGTCGATAATTTTGTGACGATTGAAACCCCTTATGATAACTACCCTGCTCAAAAAGCAGGATTATTGCCAGGCGACAAAATTTTGGCTATTGACAATGTTTCTATGGCTGGTAAAACTTCAAACGAAGTTACAGACTACCTCAAAGGTAATGCAGGCACTTCGTTCACTATGAAAATCGAACGTTTTGGTGTAGGAGAAATGACAAAAACCATTACTCGTGAACAAATTACAGTAAAAAATGTGCCGTATTATGGCATTGTAGAAAATAATGTTGGATATATAGAACTTACTGGTTTTACGCCAAATGCAGGCAAAGAAGTACGTGATGCCGTAATAGCACTAAAAACTGCTGGAGCTACTTCGCTTGTATTAGACCTTAGAAATAATGGCGGTGGTTTACTTTTTGAAGCTATAAACATTGTAAATGTGTTTGTGCCTCGTGGCGAAACCATAGTAGTGACAAAAGGAAAATTTAAGGAGGATAATCAAAGCTTCAAAACCTTGAATGCTCCAGTGGATACTGAAATTCCGCTTGTGGTTCTTATAAATGGTCATTCTGCATCAGCAAGTGAAATTGTTTCTGGTAGCTTGCAAGATTTGGATAGAGCGGTATTGGTAGGACGCAACTCGTTTGGTAAGGGCTTAGTGCAATCTACTAAACCCCTTACATACAATACCCAAATGAAAATTACCACTGCTAAGTATTACATACCGAGTGGTAGGCTAATACAACGCTTGGATTATGGAAACAAGGTCAATGGAAAAGCAATTGCTGTAGCAGATAGCGCAAAACAGCAGTTTAAAACCGTAAATGGCAGGCCCGTTGTGGATGGCGAAGGAATTCAACCTGATGTGCTAGTGCCAGAACAATTCTATTCTAAAATAGCGCAGAGCTTGTTGCAGAATAACTTGATTTTTAAGTATGCCAATGTGTTTAAGAGCAAAACAGCTTCCATTGCAAAAGCTACGGATTTTAATATAAGCGATGAGGTTTATGCTGATTTTGAGCAGTTTTTGAAAGACAAGGATTATAGTTATAAAACAAAAACAGAAGAATCGTTAATAGAATTTGTAGCCCAGTCTAAGGAAGACAAATACTATGATTTAATAAAAGAAGAGTTAGATAAATTAACCCAAGAATTGTTGGAAACTAAAAGCGGAGATTTGAAAGCAAATAAGCAAGAGATAAAGGAATTGTTGGAATACGAGATTGTTAAACGATACTATTTCGATAATGGAAAAGTAGAAGTAACTTTTGATGATGATATTGACCTTGCCAAGGCTCTTTCTATTTTAGGCAACAAAAGTCAATATAATTCTATTTTAGGGAAATAGTGGAAATCACCCAGCTACTTATACTTTTTGTATTCGGCTTACTTGGCGGCTTTTTAAGTGGTCTGCTTGGTGTGGGCGGTGGAATAATTTTTGTTCCTATTCTCACTTTCTACTTAAAACAAGAAGGGTTAGATAATGAAGAATTGGTAAAATATGTTTTGGCCAATTCCTTTGCTACTATATTTTTTGCGGGCATTATTAGCACCTACAAGCAAAGCAAGTTTGCGGCCTTTTTCCCAAAACAAATATTACTTACAGCTTCGCTGGCAATGGTGAGCAGTTTTACAATAAGCCATCTTATTGCAAATTATTCGTGGTATAGCAAACGCGCATTTGGTTTTATATTCCTCATTTTGCTTGTGGTTGCTTTGCTTCGATTTGTGTTTGTAAAGAACGAAACCGATACTGAAATTACCCAAGTAAAAAATTACAAGTTTTTGCTCTCTGGTTTTTTTACAGGCATAGTTACCGCACTTTCTGGCCTTGGCGGTGGCGTAGTTATGATTCCATTGCTCAGTCAGTATGTAAATCTAAACATAAAAGTGGCTTCAGCTGTTAGCATAGGTGCAATACCACTTATTATACTACCTATTTTGATAAATTACGGCTCTATTACGCCTTTGCAAATGGTGCATAGTTCGCAATTGGGTTATCTGCTTCCGCATCTATTTTTTCCGATGATAGCAGGTTTACTTTTTGCAGCTCCGTTTGGGGTGGCTATGGCTCAAAAAATAGGAGATAAATACCTGAAATTAATATTTGCTAGTTTAATCATAATTGTAATATTCAACACCATTGGAAACCTTATTAAATAAAACCAAATCAGCGGCTTTCATTCTTTTTTTAACCACGATTAGCATTGCGTCTCTGGCGCAAAAACCTAGGTTTAAGGAGAAAAAAATAGCTAGAAATGTAAAAAATCACATCGAATATTTAGCAAGCGATGAGTTGGAAGGCCGAGGCACGGGCAGCAACGGAGAGCAACTTTCCGCTACTTATATTGCAAATCAATTTGAAAAAATAGGTTTAGCTCCAAAAGGAACGGATGGGTATTTCCAGTTTATGAACATACCGAGTTTGCGTATGGCACAAGGTAATACCAGCTTGATGATAAATCGCGATGTACAGACTTTGTTTACCGACTTTTATCCACTTAGTCCAAGTGCTAACAATGGAAAATATGAAGGTATAGCTATAAATGTAAACTACGGCATAAGCGACGGAGGTTTGATGTGGGATGACTATGAAAAAGCAAACGTAAAAGACAAAGCAGTTTTAATAAAAGTAGAACTTCCTGATGGAGACCATCCACATAGCAAGTTTATTGCGTGGAGTGGTATA
>JBEAPG010000196.1:0-4589 GCA_041164545.1 Bacteroidota bacterium | reverse complement strand
GTAAATCCGTTAATCGTAGGTACTTCTGTCGGTTTTGGTATGTTGGGTTCCTCCAACACTGCAAGGTTTTTTTCTTGAGAATCTACGCTGTTTATGAGATAGTTCTTGATTTTTAAAACTTCATTTACCGAAAGCTTGTCAAAGGCAAACAACTTACCTGTTCGTATAGCAGGGCGATGTCCGGTTACCAATTGTATGGCTTGTTCGGCAGAATCGGCACGTTGATCATACTGACCTGGAAGATACTCCATCGCAAAAAAAGACAAGTCTGCACTGCTCGGATTTTCGTCTAACACAAGATCAGAAACTTGATCCGTAATGGCAAGCAAAGCCGTATTCCATTCAGTATCTTTTAAGCCAAAAACATCATAAATAATGTATTGCTTAAAGTAAGTAAGTGGGGTTATTTCATTGAGCTCAGAAAGTAGTTTTTGAGATGCAACATCAAACTGAGGTCTTTTTTCTACGAATATTCTTTTATTCATTGGGCAATGGAATGTGGCAAAGGTAAACCCCCTTTAATTTTTACCGTATAATTGGGCTAATTGTTTAAAAAAAATGGTTTTGAGTGTTCATTCGTGAATTGAGATGGTAATTTCACGAATTCTTAACATTTGCAAGTGCTTTACAACTTAACTTTACCTCGAATATGAAATGGAAGAATGTAATTTTTATGCTTTTCGGTCTTTCACTTACCAGCAGTGCAGTTGCACAAGATTACAGATTGGTGGAGGCTGAAAAACTATACCTCGCTACCGATAGATACTATTTCATGCCAGGAGAAATAGTAGACTACGGCGTTTTTTTGAGCGGAGATTTTAATCAAGAAAAGCAAAGTGGTAAGGTACGCATTACGCTCGAAAATAGCCGAGGTCAAGTATTAGATTCGGTAATTCTTGTAACAACCAACTCGAACTTAGGAGGTTCCTTCACACTTCCAGCCTCTGGAGGTATTTATTTTCTGAAAGCTATTGGTATTCATCAACTTAACTATTTAAACTCGAAGCCGATAGTGAAAGAACTCTTTGTACAGGAATATGTAACCAAAGATTTTTTTATTGATATAGAATTGGATAAAAACAATTACAATCCTAAAGGCAAAGTACCTGCTGAAATAACATATACATCCGCAGGAAACAAGCGAGTGGCGGATATGGAGGTAGAAATTCACTTGGTAAATAATGGCGAGGTGTTAGCCACTGAAAGAGTGCGCACTTCGCCAGATGGAGCGGTAAAGGTGAGCTTTGTTTTGCCTGAATTTGATAAGCAAAAACATACAGATTTTTACATTACAACCAGTGCAAATTTTAGAGGTAAAACACAATCTGCATCCAGAAAAGTAAATACAGACTTACAGAAAATTATTGCTCGCGTTTTTTATGAGCACGGTAATTCTGGCTATATTCTCAATCAACCTAATAAGGTAATTGTAAAATCTGAAGATACATACGGAAACGATTTAGATATTACAGGAAAACTTTTAAGTGATAAAGGAGTTGAAATGCTAAAATTTGAATCGTTTGCACAAGGCCTAGGCAGTTTTGTTTTTACGCCTAAGGAAGGTGAAAACTACCTTTTTGTTGCCGAAAATGATACAATTATTCTTGAACCGGCTGAGGTAAACGCCTTTTTAAATGCAGATGAGCAAAGAGATGAATTTTCAATTAATGTAAACAGCGACAATGCAAAAAAGCTAAGATGGATAGTCGCAGAAAAAAGTAAAATTTTGAAGGATGAAATAGGTCAACTTTCCGCATTTAAGATTTCGATAAACAGACCTACTATTTTATCCAGCACCTTGCTTTGGAATGGCGAAGTAGTTGCCCAAAGGCATTATTTAGTTGGTTACGAAAAAATAAGCTATGCAGAAATAGAAACAAAAGATTCTATTTTAATGGCTAAAGATTTCAATTACATTTCTATTAAACATCCTACTGGAAAAGCAGCGGTGCACAGCACTGCTATAATAGAAGAAAACAATATCAAACAGATGGAAGACAAGTCGCATAATGCCTTGACCTGGATCTTGTTAGGCTCAGAATACAATCGAGATATTGAGCGGCCGCAGTTCTATTTCGACCCAGAAAATAACAAAGCAAAAGAAGCCATTTCTCTTTTGATGAATACCTTACACCCAGCTAGTATAAGGGATGTTTACACTGGAAAAGTAATGGCGATTAAGGACAAAGAGTATGCAAATAATTATCAAATAAGGGGTTCTATTAGAGAAAACGATTACCGCACAAGAAATTTCATTAAGAATGCGGAAATAGTTCTTAAAAACTCAAACATATCTACGGTTACAGATGAAGAAGGTAAGTTTCAATTGGATATACCGGCATCGTTTAGTGGCCAATTGGAGTTAATCGTAAAAAAAGGGATAGAAAAGCAAAAACTGTCTATTCCAAACTTAGGACAGTATCAAGATTTTTCAAATGGTTTCAGTCGACCACTAGACTTGGTATTATCCAATAGCAAAATGAATCCGGCGGTAAATCTGGTTGCGGATAAAATCAATTTTAAATTCGAGCCAAGAACGGATTTTAATATGGATGGTGTTCAAGTGGTTGGTGCATATAAGTATTCTGTTAGTCCTGCTTATACTTCTCAGAATATAGAATTGTTGCCCTCACGCTCACTAAATAGTATAGCCTCTGTAATGGTAACCAGTCGGGTTTCATACTCCTGGTATTGGAGTAGTGTAAGCCCTTCCTATCCGAATGATTTGTATATGCCGTCGTACCAATATCCTTTCGAGATTAACTTGGAAATGGCTCGTTTTGGTTACCAAAGTTCGCCTACCACTCGCTTTCAAAAAAACAGTACCCTGTACTGGGCAGGTTATCAAAAGTTAGATGCAGATTCACAGTCAATTATAAAACGGAATTTTAGTCCTACTTCGGGTGGTTACCGCATATTGGTAGAAGGTGTAGATCAAGATGGAGAGTTTTTTTATGGAGAGAAATACATACAAATAAAAGAGAAACTGGATGTGGTTATTAATATTCCCAAGCAGCTTTATCTGGGAGATGAACCAAAAATACCGGTTAGTATTACCAATAATTTGAGTGACAGTATAACTGCTTATGTTGTAATTAATAGTCGCTTAAAAATAGTGGATACAATCCATTTAGCTCCGTTTGCAACCGCCAATAACTATTACAGTTTAGGCAGATTAACAGAGTTAGGCAAATTCAATACAGCAGTTTGGGTGCAAAGCCCTGATTTTTCTATAAACAAAACTGAACAGGTAAATGTATCTACCTACAAAATACAGGAAACGGTAAACATAGCGGGAAATACTACACAAACAAAACGGGTAAACTTAAGCACAATGGAGGAGGGAACACTTACTGCTCAACTTAAAATATTTCCAACCTTTGATCAGCAACTTATTGATATATCCGAAAGCCTACTCCGACAACCTGGTGGCTGTTTCGAACAGGTTTCGTCATCCAATTATCCCAATATTATGGTGCTTTTATTGATGAAGAGTAGCAATAGTAAAAATGCGGCTTCTGTAGCTAGAGCTACATCGTATCTGGAAAGTGGATACCAACAATTGGCTAATTATGAAACACCTTCCGGCGGTTTTGAGTGGTACGGACGCAATCCGCCGCACGAGTCGCTTACAGCCTATGGTTTGCTTCAGTTTTATCTTTTAAAAGAAGTAGGTTTTACGATAGACGAAGCTATGTTCAATCGCAACTTGCAATGGCTTTGGAATCAAAAAGACAAAAAAGGTGGTTTTAGCTTTCACGCAGGTAAATACGGCTTTGCATCTGCACCTTATGAGGTGAATAATGCCTACATTACTTGGGTGCTGTCGCGGGTGAGTACTTATAATTTGGACAGTCAAATTGAAGCAATCAAAAGTGATTTGCATCGCAATTTTGATGCATATAAAATGGCTTTGTTGGTCAATATTCTATTCAATACAAAGCAAAACAGCGAGGCCGAAAAATATTTAAAAACGCTTAAAGAACATCTTGTTAAAATGAATTTCAAAGACTTAAAAGCGGAGAAGTCGGTTGTAAATGCGTATGGCAAAGCTCTCGACACAGAGGTGCTTGCCTTGACTCTTCTTGCAAGCTTAAACACCCAGCACGACGCTTTTAAGCAGGAATTAAAATCGGCTATTTTTTCGAGTATGAATGATAGAGGGTATTTTGGGAGTACCCAGGCTACTGCATTGTCATTGGAAGCTTTAAGTCGCTTTGGTTTAACAGAAACCAACAAACTGAGCCAATTCTATGAGGTAAAATTAAATGGATTTACCATAGATGAAATAGATAATCAAACTACTGCTAGTTTTACATACAATGTTTTAAACTTAGACCAAATAGTGGATGGTATAAACACATTTGAGGTGAAAACCAATGGTGTTTCAGTTCCGTATGTGCTCGAAATAAAGTGGGTAGAAAGTAGGGAAAGTAATATTCATCCAGAATTGGATTTTAGCATATCATTTGAAAAGGATAAGGTGAAAATAGGTGAGCAAAACCTACTTAAAATAAGAGTAAAAAATACGCTTTCAAAAGCAAAAGGGCAGGTGGTTGCTTCGGTCAATATTCCAGAAACGTATCAAT
>JBEAPG010000195.1:0-4598 GCA_041164545.1 Bacteroidota bacterium | reverse complement strand
TTGGATGGTCAAAAAGTAAATACCGGAAGCTAAATCTGTTTTAATTTCTGTTTGATTTCCTTCTGTACTTTTTTCAAAAACAATTCTTCCGTTTAGATCATAAACCAAGACAGATTGCAATTGTACATCCGGGTTCAACTGTATTTTGAAAGACCCGGAACTTGGATTTGGTGCAATACTAAAAGCAATACCGTTATCTGAAATACTCGCATTGGATTGGATTAAAACACTATAGTCTTCTACTTCTCCGGCCTCTTCGCCACATGGTGACGGAGCGCTGTTTCCATAGGTGCTTTTTACGCGCATTCGTACATTGGTACCCACAAGTGCATTAGCAGGTACTGTGAAATTTGCCGTTGCCGTATGTTGGCTGTTTAAACTAGAAAATACAATTCGCTCATTAGGTTCAAAGTCTCTATTGTTGTTGTAATCAATCCACGCACTTACGCTATCTTTATCTGCCCAATGGTAGTTTAAGCTAACGGTCATTGTGTTTTGTTTTCCTTTTTCTAGATTAATAACGGAGCCAGTAAAATCACCATAATAATCCTGACCGCTTGTTTTGGTGAAATCATTTAGCATAACGGAGTTGATATAGTCTGAACCTGTTCCGATAGAGCCAATCGCATTGCAGAATATATACGGCCCCAATTCGTAGTTGAAGCGTGCTGTTTCCGACCATTCTCCATCGTTGGTTTCTGCACGCACCACAAAGTAAATTCTGTCTTTTTCTGTATCGCTCGGCAATGGTGTCTCTGTTTGCCAGTAGTTATTTCCGATGTTTTTTAGGCTTATGGTATTATCTAGATTGGTATTGTTTTTACTCCACAATACAGTCACCGCTTTTAGGTTGTTTGCATTTAATATTTTGGCGGTAATATGCTGAGGAACACTAACTTTAGGACCCAGAGGTTGTGCAATATTCACTTGTTCGATGCTTGGATGCTCATTTCTACCAACCAAGGTATATTCAAATAATCCTCTACCCCAAGTTGCTGCTTTTAAGGTGTTACTTCCATAATGTATTTCAAGGTCTTTTACGGTTACATTAGGTAGATTGGTATTGTACAAAGTCCATTCTGTACCAGCCAAACTTTTGTAATACACTCCTATTTCGGAACCTACGTAAATATAAGATGAATCACTATGGTCTACCACAACGGTTCTGAGTGGCATACTACCCAAATTATAGGTGATATTTTGCCAGCTAGCTCCTCTATTGTAGGAGATGAAAATCTTGTTATTGTCCTTATTGTAACGGTTGTAAGTAACCAGTATTATGCTATCATTTTTTGGATGGAAGGCTATGTCCGTCACGCTATAGTTTGGCAGATTATTACGAATGGAATTCCAAGAAGTACCGCCATCTTCGGTAAGTACAATCGCCGAGTTACGCGCTACACAAATCACATTGCTATTGGTTGGGGATATTTCTCCTTCTCGTATTAGTCCAATGCCCGGTGACGAAAACTGTTGCCAGGTGTATCCAAAATCAAAACTCTCGAACATATTTGCCCCACAATGAATAACGCGCATATGGTTTTGAGGATCTAGTAATAGAGGGGCTTCCCAATCTGCATCGTTGTACGAGCCCTTTTCTGGGTTGTCTACCGCTCTTCTGGTTAATCCGCCGTTGTTTGTTACATTTCGGTTTCCATATTGCCAACTCCCTATCATTAAATCACGATTAAGCGGATTCACAATGGCTTCCATACCATCACCACCATTCCATTCTATCCAGCCTTCCTCGTTCAAAATACTGGTTCCATTATCTTGAGAGCCAGCCATATGCACTTTTACGTCACCTTGACTTACGCCCAAAGCATAAAACTCCCGCACTGCGGTGCCATCATTTAATGTAGTCCACGTTTGTCCCCAGTCTGTACTTTTTGCAAAATAGCCATCTGTACCTACATAAAACACTCCATCTTGACACTCGAGGGTGCGTATATCAGCATGTATGTATGCTGCATCTTGAACAGACCACCGCGTTACTTGAGAAAAATTAACACCTCCGTCGCTGCTTGCTTCAGCATCTACATAGCCATATACCATGTGCAGTGTATCTATATCAGAAACGGCAAAGCCCAAGCAGCTTTCATCTGGATTGCTTAAGTATCGAAAGCTTTGACCTTCGTCGTTGGACTTCCAAACACCACTAGTAGATGCGAAATATACATTGCTCGAGTTTCCTTTGGTTACCGATAAATGTCCTTTCGAATTTCCGTTGGTGGTTAAGCTTTGACTATTCGAAAAAGTTTCTCCAAAATCGTCAGAAAGCTTAACCAGATTTCTGTCCGTTCCTGAGTTATTGTACACATAAACTACCTCATCTTTAGTCGGATGAAATTCGATATCAGTAGGACTGCCAGTAAAACTTCTCTGCCAAGTGCCCAAATTATCGATAGAATAGAAAAAACCCATACTACTTCCTACGTAAACCCTGTTTTGAACAGTAGGATGGTACTTCACAAAATATATGCGTTTGTTATCTCCTAACCCGCCCCAACCTAGCGTAGTAGGTTCGAAATTACTTAATGCCCACGTTTCGCCTGCGTCGGTAGAACGATAGATTCCGTGAGTATATTCATTGCCTCCCTGCTGCACAGTAATTAGAATTTCAGATTTGTTGAAAGGGTTTACAGATAGACTGAAAACTCCGCTTGCTACCAAGTAATCTGTCGTGTTTTTCCAAGTACTTCCGCCATTTGTTGATTTCCAAAAACCACCGCTTCTGCTACCAATATACATTACATTGGTATTTGCGGGGTCTACCCAAAATGTTTCAATACGTCCAATACCTGGAGAATAGTGCGAGGTTACATTATTTGCATCCCAAGGGCCCAATTCATTCCATCCGTTGTCAAATGAAGTCTTGGTTTTTAGTCCTTGTTCACTTACTATTTCTTTGTATTGTTTGGTTACTTGATAAAAATCTACATTAGCTCTTTCTCCCGTAGGATAAAATTTGCTTTCATTTTCGTTTCTCCATCGTTCAAAACCTTTCCAACCGCTTCCCTCTTCGCGACCATTTTTATCGAAATATGCATTTGCGGCATTTACTACTTCGTAAAAGTTGTAATTCATGTCATTCATCATTTCCTTGTATGAAACACTTTGAGCAAATAGATTAGATGAGGAGAGGGATATCAGTAGAACTACCAGAAGGCTAACGTATTGTTTTTTCATACTATTGAAGTGAACAAAAATACTTGAATTCGTCAAAGGCCAAGCATTTGGAGGTACAATGGGTCAAACTTTTACCATAGGATTAATTTAGAATGTTACCAAGCCGTCAATCAAATTGGTAAATTGTAATTTTGGACCCGAAATGAGAACAAAATAAGTTCTTGTTTTGTGATTTAGTAAGCAAATAAAGAAAATTAGAAAACCAATGAAAACAGTAACACTAGTAGGTGGAGGATTAGCAGGTTCGCTTATGGCGGTATATTTAGCAAAAAAAGGGTATGAGGTAAATATTTACGAACGAAGACCTGATATGCGAAATGTGGACATACCCGCAGGGAGGTCAATTAACCTTGCACTTTCTACTAGAGGAATTACTGCACTGGCCAAGGTTGGTTTAGATAAAGCCGTGTTGGACAAGGCTATACCAATGAGCGGCAGAATGATGCACGACGAAGCGGGTAATTTAGCCTACCAACCATATGGTAAAGAAGGACAGGCGATTAATTCCGTATCGCGAGCACATCTTAATGTCCAGTTACTTCAATTGGCAGATGAAAATGAACACGTACATCAATTTTTTAATATGCGATGCACCAAAGTAGATTTGGATAAAGGCATTTGTTGGTTTAGAAATGAAGAAACCGGAGACATAACAGAAGTAAAAGGGGATTATATTTTAGGTGGTGATGGTGCGTTTTCGGCGGTGCGTTCTAAAATGCAGCGAACAGACCGCTTTGATTACTCGCAAAGTTACACCAACGCAGGCTATAAAGAATTGTGTATAGAACCTATAAATGGCAAGTTTGCGATGGATCCTAATGCACTGCACATTTGGCCACGAGGAAGCTTTATGATGATTGCTTTGCCTAACCCGGATAAGACTTTTACGTGCACTTTGTTTATGCCATTTGAAGGAAAAAATAGTTTTGAAAATTTAAAAACAGATGCAGATGTTTTAGCCTTTTTTGATGCTCATTTTGCAGATACCATACCGTTGATGCCAAATTTGTTGAAAGACTTTAAAGAAAATCCAGTTGGCAGCTTAGTGACTGTACGCTGCTATCCTTGGCATAAAGGTAAGGCAACTTTAATGGGCGATGCTGCTCATGCTGTTGTGCCTTTTTATGGACAAGGTATGAATTGTAGTTTTGAGGATTGTGTGGTAATGGACCAATGTTTAGATAACTATGATACGTGGGAAGATGCGATGGAAGCGTATCAAGTGAGTCGCAAACCCAATGCAGATGCTATTGCAGACTTAGCGTTGCAAAACTTCATAGAAATGCGCGACTTGGTGGGAGACGAAGCGTTTTTGCATTACAAAAAAGTGGAACATGATATTTGCGAATTGCATCCTGAGTTATTCAAATCACAATACGAAATGGTGACGTTTAGCAATATTCCTTATG
>JBEAPG010000194.1:0-4612 GCA_041164545.1 Bacteroidota bacterium | reverse complement strand
CACGGTCCGCACCAGCTTGCCCAAAAGTCAATCATAACAACCTTACCCCTAAGTGAAGATAGCGCAAGTTCTTGTCCTTCTGGCGTTGGTAATTTTATTTCGGGCGCAAGCGCTCCTTCTACCGTAGGCCCAAGTTGCACTGCAAGTGCTTCTAGTTTTTGGGTATACGACGCTCCGGGCAATTCCTTCTTCATTTTGTCACTGCCAATCAAAATTAGTTTTGGAACAGGAGATTGAAACAAATATTTCACCGCAAAATATGTAGCCGGAGATGCCGGTTCTGTTTTGATAAACTGCTCTATTCCTGCACTTCTACCATTTATTAAGTCATTATATCGCTGTGCAGTTTTTTGTCTGAATTCTTCGGTTACGGTGTCGCCGTCTATATTGGCAACCTCATCATTAAAAGTCAACATTTTTACATCATAGTCTGTATAAATCTGATGCAACTTTTGCATATGCTGGTTATACTTGCCTCCGCTTACGGTATAGTTAACCACGTTTGATTTCTCTATTTTCAACGAAACTTTAGCTCCGTTTTCTAAAATAAGAGGAAGTCCCGGAGGATTTGCAGTTTCGAACGTGATATAATACAATTGGCTTTCATCCGTCCCTACACCTTCAAATTTGAATTCTCCGGCAGTATTGACATAAGCACTGTCCAAAATGTCCAATTTTTCATCTGTTATAATGCTCAAAACAACCAATGTGTTTTCAGGTAAATTTACCTTACCGTTTACTACATAGCCCTTGCCTGCTGCATTTGCAATAGCAGCAAGAAGCATTACACCAATAAATAAAGTAGTTCCTATTACCGATGTATTTTTATTTCTATTCATGTGTTTCATTTTGTTTGACGGTTAATTAATAGCAATTGCCGTACCATATTATTTTAACGCTTCGGCAAGCAGTTGGTTTGTTTTCTTAGGATCTGCTTTACCTCCCGATTTTTTCATGATTTGGCCCATGAACATCCCCAATAAACCTGTCTTACCCGATTTGTATTCAGCCACTTTATCTGGAAATTGTGCTAACACTTCCTGTATCAGTGCCATAAGTGTATCGTCATCTCCCGTTTGTGCTAAATTCATTTCCTCTATCAAATCAGCCACTTTTTTAGAAGGTGCTTCAACCAGTGCGGGAAATAATTTTTGCTCGGCTACGCTAAAGCTAATCGTTCCTGCATCAATAGACGCAATAAGCGAAGCAATGGTTGCAGCACTTATCGGAAATTTTTCGATATGGCTGGCATTGCTATTTACCCAGCCTTTTATAGCGCCCATGGTCCAATTGGCAGCAGCCTTATAATTTCGGGTATGCTCGCATATACCTAAAAAGTAGTCTGCTACTTCTTTACTATCTGTCAAAATGCCTGCATCATAGTCGTTTAAACTCATTTCAGTAGTAAAACGAGCAAATAATTCTTTGGGCAAAGCAGGCATCTTGCCTTTTACGTCGGCGATCCAAGCTTCATCTACCAAAAGTGGCGGCAAATCAGGCTCAGGAAAATAGCGATAATCGTTCACCATTTCTTTGCTACGCATACTGAAGGTTGTTCCTTTTAAGGCATCAAAACTTCTGGTTTCCGAAAAAATCTCTTCGCCTTCATCCAACATTTTGCACTGGCGCTCAAACTCATGTTCAATTGCTTTTTTTACATTGGTCATAGAGTTCATATTTTTAACCTCCACCTTGGTACCAAACTCTTTGCGGCCGAGCGGACGCACAGAAACATTGGCATCGCAGCGCAAACTTCCTTCTTCCATATTGCCATCGCACACACCCAAATAGCGCACCAATCGTCTTACCTCGGTTAAAAAAGCATAGGCTTCGTCGCCGCTTCTCAAATCGGGCTCTGTTACTATTTCTACCAGTGGCGTTCCCGCTCTATTGTAGTCCATAAGCGTGTTTTCTATATCTAAGTCGTGCAAGCTTTTGCCCGTATCTTCTTCCATATGAATACGCGTAAGTTGAATATCTTTTGTACTTCCGTTTGGCAAGGTAATTTCCACTTTTCCGTGGGTACAAATAGGTGTATCAAATTGGGTGATTTGATATCCCTTTGGCAAATCGGCGTAGAAATAGTTTTTGCGCGAGTACTTGTTGAAATAGGTAATGTCGGATTTGCAAGCTAAGCCTAGCATTATCGCCATATTTACGGCTTCTTTGTTGTGCACCGGCAAGGTACCTGGATGACCTAGACTAATAGGACTAACTACCGTGTTTGGCAAAGCACCATAGGTAACTTCATCGGTGCAAAACGCCTTGGATTTGGTTTTGAGCTGGGCGTGAATTTCTAGACCTATGACTACTTCGTATTTATCGTTTTTTAACATGGAATAAAGGGTTGCAAAAATAAGGAAGTATATGTGAGAAAAGGGTATTGGGTATTTGAAGAAATAAACTTAGAAAAAAAATTCAAATTTTGTGTGTGTTGAGTATGTATGCGAGTTATGCTAATACTAGCCCAAAAGCAAAATTAGCGTTTCTACCGCTTCCTAATTATCAGCACTTCGTCATCGCTAAATTCCATCCAAGCCAAATCGTAGATATAATGGAATGTTTTGCCCTTGCTGTTTATGTGAATATGCGTATGGTACTTAAATCTAAACTTTTTGTCTTCCAACACATTGCGATATATTTTTACTTGTGTTTTATTTTTACCCAACAGTTCTA
The DNA here is from genome assembly GCA_041164545.1 of Bacteroidota bacterium. Taxonomy (GTDB): domain Bacteria; phylum Bacteroidota; class Bacteroidia; order NS11-12g; family UBA9320; genus UBA9320. The sequence goes on along the minus strand of JBEAPG010000194.1, from coordinate 1,936 downwards.
AGAGTATGCCGTGGTTGCGTTTTAGGTATTCGTTTATACGAATGGCTGCTTTAAAACTGGCATACCTAAGATGCTTATGATAGTAATTTTTACACGCAACGGAGCAAAACACTTTGTTTTTTCTACCTACAATTGGTTTTTTACAAATTTTACATTTTTTAGCTTCCAAGTTGCTTTATTATATAGGCGAAAGTAGTGTTTTCGTTTCGAACCGTTAAGAACGAATAATTGTTATTTTTTGCTTGCCTTTTCAAACCAATCTCCTCATCTTTACCCTATGAATGCCATCTCCAAAACGCAAATTGCTCAAAATCAAAAGATTAAAATTTTCGAAGAGCTGCCCAATAGCAAGCGAATTAAGTTGCACATACCTTACCAAATGAAAGATGAGCGACAAGCTTTTAAGCAACTTAACTCTAGCTACTACCACCCCACTCAAAAATTATGGAGTGTTATAAATACGCACGAAAATAAGCAACTGCTAAAACAACTTTTTGCCGGGAAGTACGAAGTAAAACCGCAAGAAAAAGCAGGTGAAATGCCCAAGATAAAACTATCTGAAAAGAGCCAACTAGAGCTGGATAAAAACTACCAAAAACTGATACTAAAAGGGCTTAGCACCAATACCATAAACACCTACCAAGGCAACTTAGTGCAGTTTTTCTCCTACTTTGAAAATGCTGATTTACAAAATGTTACCAAAGATCAGATAGAAGGATTTGTGTACACGCTAGTAAGCAAATACAAAATAAGCGAGCAAAAGCAAAACAGCATGATAAATGCTATAAAAAGCTACTACGAGCACACACTGGGAAAACCACGAGAATACTATAATATAACCCGACCCAAAAAGAGCAAAGACCTGCCAAATGTATTGAGCAAGCAAGAAGTAAAGGCCATAATAAACTCGCCAACCAACCTAAAGCATAAGGCTATTCTCTATACCATATACAGCGGTGGATTACGGCTTGGTGAACTGATACGGCTGCGAGTGACAGATATACGAAGCGACGAAGGATTTATTTTTATAAAAGATAGTAAAGGGAAGAGAGATAGGCATACTGTTCTCAGCCCAGTTTTACTTACTATTCTGCGAGAATATTACAGACTGCATAAGCCATCATACTGGTTATTCGAAGGGCAGGACGGAGGACAATACACTGCTAAAAGCGTTCAAAATATTTTTAGAAAGGCAGTAAAAGACACCAACGCTAACCCTTGGAGTACGCCGCATACTTTAAGGCATTCGTTTGCGACTCATCTAATGCAATCTGGGGTTAGTATGCGAGTGATACAGAATGCATTAGGCCATAGTAGTAGTAAAACCACAGAAATATATACCCGTGTGATAAACATTAACAATAAAACCGTAATGAGTCCTTTGGATTTGTTATAAAAGTACTATTTTTGAGGAACAATAACAATGAGTAGATACGGAATACATAAACAACAAAAATTCACCAAAAGTAAGGTGATATTTGGTGTCGTACATATGTAAAATATGCGACACTCGTTGTTTATGGTTCGCATATACTAATGTTGGGTGTAATTTTATAAAACGTAGCATAAATAAAAAATCAATGAATAAAATACTGACAATTTCACTTTTAGCACTATTTTTAATTCTTAGTTGTAGCAAAGATGATCCACCCGAAGAAAGTACAACTTCTGTTGATGTAGTTGAAGATGGTAAACTTAATATTTTAATTTTAGGAACAAGTAAATCTTACAGTAGTACTTCAAGCGAATTTGCTCCCAATAAAATAGCACAAGAACTAGAGCATATTTTATCACAAGACAACTCTTTAGAACTTGATATTAATGTAGTTTCTGAAGACATTTACAAGAGTAAAGATATTGATTATGGTCTTGGTCAAGCAGGCACAGTGTATAACGAATTACATTTTTCACATTCATTAATGCAATACTATTATTG
>JBEAPG010000193.1:0-4613 GCA_041164545.1 Bacteroidota bacterium | reverse complement strand
CATATTAAAAGGGGGATTATTCGGGATGAATAAAATTGAACTTTCAGCCAACGAGAATTTTGCAATTATTTACGAAGATGGCATTTTCACAAAGCCCACTTTTGGCTATTTGCTTAATTTAAGCACCAAGTCGCTAACTGAACTCACAAATAAAGATGGAATATCTGTCTTTGCATTTGCTCCAGACGAGAAAACAATAACTCTCCATAGCTTCCCTGAAGACAATACCATTACGTATTCCACGCTCGATTTTAAAAAACTAAAAGACTTTTCACCAGCCAAGTTAGAAAACAAAGTTCAAATCAATGGCCAATTTTTGAGTTTTTCAACGAATGGTAAAGACAAAACCTACTTCGCTCGTCAATACTTAAGTTCAGCGGTATATCTCGAAACAGCAGGCTTGCTGGCAGCTGGTAGCGATGCGGGCAATTTGGTTTTTTGGAAAGTAGATAATCAATCACCAGAAAAAATTATTCCGCTGGGCAGTGCTAAAGTGCTTAAAATCATACCGTTTGATAAGAAGCTAATTGCTTTGATGGCCAATTCTGAAGTAAAAATTATTGACATCAAAAAAATGGAATTGGATGCGACGTTGGCATTTTTTGAGCGAGACGAGAACGTTTCTCTGGTTTGGTACACGCCTGAAGGTTATTTCAAAGCCAACAAAAGCGACATTCGTAATTTTCACTTTGTAAAAGGATTGAATGCTTTTCCTGTATTGAGCTACGAGCTTTTTCTGAATCGGCCAGATACCATTTTGCAAAAACTGGGCTTTGCAGACCAAGAGGCAATTGAAATTTATCGCCAAGCCTACGAAAAAAGATTGAAAAGAAATGGGGTTTCTTCCCTTCAGGATTTTAGAAATTTAGTCCGCCCACAAATTGAGTTAACCAACAGAAATGCAATTCCCGCATTGGTAAATGAATCTACGCTCAATTTAGAAATTGCCTTAAACCAAACCAATGCTCCTACCAAAAAAGTGTCGGTGTTTGTGAATGGAGTTCCAGTTATTAATAAAAACACAAACGAAAAAGAGCTAAATCTACTGCTTGAATTGAACGAAGGCGAAAACCAAATTACAATTATTGGGCTTGGAGCTAACGGTGTAGAAAGTGACCCTATTTCGCTTACTGTTCAAAACAATTCCCCAGTAAAAGAGCATCGGGTGTACTATGTAGGGATAGGTGTTTCGCACTATGCGGACAATACTATGAATTTGAAATTTGCCGACAAAGATGTACGGAGATTGGCAGACTATTTTGGTGAGGAATTCAAAGAACGCTTGATTGTGGATACTCTAACTAATGAACAAGCGACGCATGAAAAAATCTTAGCACTTAAAGAAAAGCTAAAAACCACATCGGTGAATGATGTGGTTATTCTTTCGTTTTCTGGACACGGATTGATAGATAACGACAAGAATTTCTATTTTGCTTGTCACGATATCGATTTTAATCAGCCAGAAAAAATGGGTCTTTCGTATGATGAAATCATAGGTCTGCTAAGCGACATTCCTGCACGAAAAAAACTACTGCTTATGGATGCTTGTCATAGCGGCGAGCTGGATTCTGAAGATGAAATACGTGTCGCCAAATTGAGCAATCCTAATGTTTCTGCGAGTGTGCCACGAGGTGTGGAAGTGATAGAAGAGACTGCGAATAAGGCAGGATTGAATGCAAGTTTTGATTTGATGAAAACCCTATTTTATGACACAGACCGCGGAAATGGTGCGTTTGTAATTTCAGCTTCTGGAGGCAAAGAATTTGCGTTTGAAAATGCGGAATGGGGTAACGGGGTATTTACCTACAGCGTAATCAATGCGTTGGATAAACTAAGCTACGATACGTGGAAAGGCTATCAGCCCATCAAAATTTCGGCTTTGCAAAAAGAAGTGTATAAGCAAGTAATCGAACTAACCAATGGCCAACAAAAACCCACCGCTCGAGCAGAAAATAGTGAGTGGGATTGGGAGTTGAAATGAGTATTAGGTAGCCTTGAATTGTGAATAAAATCTACTGTTTTCAGGCGGGTTTGATATAATCTCTAGCAAAGCAATGGATTTGGCTTTGGTCAGTTGTGCTGATTTTTCATTCAATTTTTCTGTGTTTCTGGCTTTGAAATAGGTAATATTTGCTTGTTTCGCCCATTTTTTAAGCGAGCCTTGCTGTTCGGTCACTTGAAATCTCATAGCATCTCCCATTGCTATTGGTCCATCTATCATTTCAAAAATGCGTCCTCCTTGATTATTGAGTATAATGATTTTGAGATTTTCAGGGAGTTTTTCATTCCACAATGCATTTATGTCGTAGAGAAATGCCACATCTCCAGTGATTAAATAAACTGGTTTCTTAGTCATTAAAGCTTCGCCCACGGCGGTGCTTGTGCAGCCATCAATTCCGCTTGTGCCTCTGTTGCTCCGAATCAGGATGTTTTTACCTTCCAACTCTTTTTCCAAGTAGGAAACATACCGCACCGCCATAGAGTTAGCCAAATGCAAAACACAATCGTTTTGCAAAGTTTGTAAAAAGGTTTTTACTGCACTAAATTCATTGAATTCGTTCCAATCTAATTGCTCAAATTTCTTTTGAAAATCAGCCACTTGTTCCACCCACGCTTTTTTAAATGGAGACCACATGGCCATACCAACAAGTTCTTCATCGGGTGAGTATTCCATTTCGCTGGTTGGATTAACTACTAGAGGTTCGGTGTCGAACATTCTTCCTAATTCATTAAAAAAGGAAAGATGAATATGTTTTTCAGGGGGGTGTTTTTTGAGGAATAACTTTAATGCTTTTGACACTGTAGTTGTGCCAGTGGTAATTAAAATATCAGGTTTTAGGGTTTCTATTTTTTCGAAACTCGATTTGATGTGCGAATACAGAAAAGCATCCCAACTTACAAGTTCAGAAGGAATATTGGAGGTGATATCCGAAATTTCAACCGTTTGACAGGCAAGGCAGTCTACATTTAGTTTTACTGCTTCACCGCTTTGCATACCGTTAAACACTAGAATGTTCTTGCCCTGAAAATTTTCTCCCAAATGCTCTTGCAGCAACCGAAGTGAGATTTCTGCTTTTCTGTTCGGAAGGGCTGTAGTTTTCTGGTCCGATTTTATGGCTGCTAAGTCAGCATAAAACGGTTCGCGGATAGGTACGTTTATGTGTATCGGCCCCGGAATTTGTTTCTCGAAATAGGCATTTACTTTGTCCGCAATTGCAGAAAAGCTGCTTGCTTCTTCATACGTATCAGGTGTTTCAAATTCCGCTCGAATATGGTTTGCAAAAACTCCTTTTTGGCGAATGGCCTGTCCGTCCCACACGTCTATTTTTTCGGGTGGTCGGTCTGCAGTAAGCACAATAAGCGGCACACGAGCGTAAAAGGCTTCGGCAATGGCAGGATAGTAATTGAGCACCGCTGTACCGCTCGTACAATTCAGTATCACGGGTTTGCCTGTGGCTTTGGCCACTCCCAACGCTACAAAACCGGCACTTCGTTCGTCTACCACCGAATAGCACTTAAGGTTGCTATTGCTTAAATGGTAAATGATTGGAGCATTTCTACTACCAGGTGAAATTACGGCATTTTCGGCAGCTAAACCCGAAACTAAAGCGTGTATGCACTTGTTTATACTCAAAGCGTTGGCAAAGATGATTTCTTTATTTTTTAAACAAAGGAAGTTAAAAATCTATTTTACCTTTGACGCTTTCTAAAATAATGGCAGTAGAATTAAAAATTCCTTCAGTTGGAGAATCGATAACTCAGGTTACAATAGCATCTTGGCTAAAAGCAGATGGCGACTATGTAGAAATGGATGAAGCCGTTGCGGAGCTTGAAAGTGATAAGGCTACCGTAGAGCTAAATGCTGAAAAATCAGGTGTTTTAAAAATATTGGTAGAAGAAGGAGAAGATGTAGAAATAGGAGCGGTAGTAGCTACTATAGAAACAGATGCTGCGGCACCAGAAGGCGCTTCTGCTAGTCCAAAAGAGGAAGGTCCAAAAAACGAATCAAAAGTGGAGGCAAAGGTGGAAGATCCTAAGGAAGAGAAAAAGGAAGTGTCGGATACCAATTATGCTACTGGTACACCAAGCCCTGCGGCTGCCAAAATTTTAGCTGAAAAAGGAATAAATGCTACGCAAATAAAAGGAAGCGGTAAAAATGGTAGAATTACGAAGTACGATGCAATGATGGCAGAAGCGGGAGCATTTAGTTACAATACTCCATCAGAGCCAAGTAGAGAGCAGCATCGCGAAAAAATGAGCAACCTCAGAAAAACGGTTGCTAGAAGACTTGTGTCTGCCAAAAATGAAACGGCTATGCTCACTACCTTTAACGAGGTAAATATGAAGCCGATTTTCGATATTAGAGATAAATACAAAGATAAGTTTAGAGAAGTACACGGGGTAGGATTAGGCTTTATGAGTTTCTTTACCCGTGCGTGTGCCTTGTCTTTAGAAAAATACCCAAAAGTCAATGCTTATATCGATGGAGATGAAATGGTAATGAATGACTTTATTGATATTTCAATCGCTGTAAGTAGCCCCAAAGGACTAATGGTTCCGGTTATGCGCAATGTAGAGAATATGACAATGTGGGATATAGAAAATGAGGTGAA